>DXIA01000103.1 GCA_019113125.1 Candidatus Pygmaiobacter gallistercoris
GGGAGAGAAACTGGAACTCGCGACCACCCGCCCCGAGACGATGCTCGGCGATACCGCCGTCGCGATTAACCCGGAGGACCCCCGCTATGCACATCTGCACGGCTGCCATGTGATTCTGCCGCTGCTGGATAAGGAGATCCCCATCGTCTGCGATGAGCACGCGGATATGGAGAAGGGCACCGGCGTGGTCAAGATCACCCCCGCCCACGACCCCAACGACTACGAGGTCGGCAAGCGGCACAATCTGCCTCTGGTGCGGGTCTTCACCTATGACGGCCACATGACCGGCCCCGCCGACAAGGCGGCGGCCGACGAGCTGGTCGCCAGCGGCAAGGCTGCGGCGGATGAGCCGGAGGTGCTCGACTGCGGCAAGTACGCCGGCATGACGGTGATGGAGGCCCGCAAGGCGATTGTTGAGGATCTGCAGGCCGGCGGCTACCTCAAAGAGATCGAGCCGCTGCGCCACGACGTCGGTACCTGCTACCGCTGCCACACCACGGTTGAGCCGATGATCTCGAAACAGTGGTTCGTCAAGATGGAGCCGCTGGCAAAGCCGGCGATTGAGGCCTGCCGCAGCGGCCGACTCAAGTTCGTTCCCGAGCGGTTTGACAAGACCTATTACCACTGGCTCGAAAACATCAAAGATTGGTGCATCTCCCGTCAGCTGTGGTGGGGCCACCGGATTCCGGTCTACTACTGTGACGACTGCGGCGAGTATGTCGTCGCAAAGTCGATGCCCGACCGCTGCCCCAAGTGCGGCTGCATCCATCTGCATCAGGATGAGGACACGCTGGACACCTGGTTCTCCTCGGCGCTCTGGCCCTTCTCGACCCTCGGCTGGCCCAACACCGAGGATCCCGATTACAAGTATTTCTATCCCACCGACACGCTGGTCACCGGCTACGACATCATCTTCTTCTGGGTGGTGCGGATGGTCTTCTCCGGCCTTGAGCACACCGGGGTCGAGCCCTTCAACACGGTGTTGATCCACGGTCTGGTGCGGGACGCGCAGGGCAGAAAGATGTCCAAGAGTCTCGGCAACGGCATCGACCCGCTGGAGGTCATCGCCCAGTACGGCGCCGACGCGCTGCGGTTCACCCTGGTCACCGGCTCCACCCCGGGCAACGACACCCGGTACAGCGAGGAGAAGGTCAAGGCAAGCCGCAACTTTGCCAACAAGCTGTGGAACGCCGCTCGGTTCGTGCTGATGAACCTCGGGGAGGAGGAGCTTGCCGCCGGCCTGCCGGAGCAGCTCGATCTCTCCGACCGCTGGGTCCTCTCCAGCCTGAATACCCTGGTCAAAGAGGTCACCGACAACATCGAGAAGTTCGAGCTCGGTCTCGCGGCGCAGAAGATCTACGACTTCATCTGGGATGTCTACTGCGACTGGTACATCGAGATTGCCAAGCTGCGGCTCTACGGTGAGGACAAGACGCAGGCGGACAACGCCCGTCGGGTGCTGGTCTATGTGCTGCAGAACGCGCTCAAGCTGCTGCATCCCTTTATGCCGTTTATCACCGAGGAGATCTACCGCGCGCTGCCCGGCAGCGGGGAGAGTATCATGGTCTCCGACTGGCCGGTTTGGCAGGAGAACCTCTGTTTCCCGCAGGATGAGCAGGGCTTTACCGATCTGGTTGAGCTGATCAAGGCGATCCGCGCCGTCCGCGCCGAGATGGGGGTCCATCCGGCCCGCAAGACCAGTCTCTTCATCCAGACCGGCGAGCCGGAGGCGTTTGAGACCGGCCGCTCCTACCTCGAGAAGTTCGCCGCGGCGAGCGAGATCGAGATCGGCGCCGCGTTCCGGGGGGATGCCGCCGCCTGCGTACAGGTGGTCACCGATAAGGCGCGCGCCTTTATCCCGATGATGGAGCTGGTCGACCGGGAAAAGGAGCTTGCTCGGCTGCAAAAGGAGTTGGCCGGCTGCGAAAAGGAGATCGCGGCGGCCTCGGCCAAGCTGAACAATCAGGGCTTTGTCTCCAAGGCGCCGGCACAGGTGGTTGAGGGGGTCCGCAACCAGCTGGCCCGCGCGGAGGACAAAAAGGCGCACATCAAGGCTTCGATCAAGGCGCTGGGCTAAAATCAACTAAAGCGGATCGCGGTGCTGCTGCGCTGCGATCCGCTTTTGCGCAAACGAAAGGAGTAGGTTATGACCGATCTGCAGGCGATTGATTGGCTGCACAGCCGCAAACGGCTGGGGGAGAAGAAAAACCCCGACACGATGCGCCGGCTGATGGCGCGGCTGGGGGATCCGCAGGATCACCTCGAGTTCGTCCACATCGCGGGCACCAACGGCAAGGGGAGTGTCGCGGCGATGGTCGCAGCAATCCTCACCGCGGCCGGTATCCGCACCGGTCTCTTTGTCTCCCCGTTCGTCGAGCGGTTTGGTGAGCGGATCTCGGTGGATGGCGAGCCGCTGCCGGACGGGATGCTCGGCACAAAGGCGGAATTGGTGCGGCAGGCGGCGGACCAGCTCGAGCAGGAGGAGGGGCTCTATGCCACCGAGTTCGAGCTGGTGACCGCGCTGGGATTTCTCTGTTTTGCCGCACTGGACTGCCGGATCGTCTGCCTCGAGGCGGGTCTCGGCGGCGGGCGGGACGCCACCAATGTCATCAAGACCACCAGGGTGGCCTGCCTGACCCGGATCGGGCTGGACCACACCGAGCTGCTGGGGGATACCATCGAGAAAATCACCGCTGAGAAGTGCGGGATCTTCAAGCCCGGTTGCACCGTCGTCAGCTATCCCGGCCAGCGGCCGGAGGCGGAGAAGGTGATCCGGCAGCGCTGCAGGGAGCTGGACATCCCGCTGCGGATGCCTGAGCAGGAGGATATCACCCTGCTGTGGGAGACGCTGCGGGAGAATCATCTCGATTACGGCGGCTACACCGTCCGGCTGCAGCTGCACGGCGGGCATCAGGGCGGCAACTGCGCGATGGCGGTCGAGACGGCGCTCGCGCTCTGCGATCAGGGGTTTGACATCCCGGACGAGGCGATCCTCGCCGGGCTGGAGCGGGCGATGCTGCCCGCCCGGGCCGAGGTGCTGCAGCTGCATCCGCCCGTCCTGCTCGACGGCGCGCACAATCCCGACAGCGCCGCCGCCCTCGCCGCACTGCTCAAGACAACCAAGACGCCGCCGATGACCGCGGTGATCGGCATCCTCAAGGGCAAGGACGCCGACGGGGTGCTCTCGGCGCTGGAAGGCTGCTTTGATCAGGTCTACACCGTCGCGCCGAACACCCCCCGCGCAATGGATCCGGACGATCTCGCGATGCTGGCGTCGGCGCACTTTCGCCGGGTAGAGGCGGTTTCGGATCTCCCAACCGCGCTGAAAAAGGCGCTCGCCCGGGGCAATGGCCTCTGCGTCTGTGGGTCCTTCTATCTCGCGGGTGAGGCGAGAGGGCTGCTGCGCGGGATGCTCGGGGAAGTTTCGGACCCCGACAGTCTTTGACAGAATATTCAGACAGAATCCCTTATCCTTAGATGGTGGACATGCCATCCCGGGACAAGGGATTTTTTTGATGCAAAAAGGAGGATGAGATGGGTGGCGGAGTGCAGGATGGAGCAGCGGGACACGGTGCTGGTTGCCTGGCTGTCGGGTGAGATCGACCATCATGCTGCGGGGGAACTGCGCAAACAGCTGGATGCGCGGATTCTCGCCGCGCCGGTGGAGCGGGTGGTGCTGGACTTTAGTGGGGTCAGCTTTATGGATTCCTCCGGCATCGGGTTGATTCTGGGGCGGTATCGCCTGCTGCAGGAGGTCGGCGGAGTGCTTGCGGTGCAGGGCGCGGGGCCGCAGATCGAGAAGATGCTGCGCCTTTCTGGACTCAGCGGAATTGTCACATCAGAGGGGAGTGCAAAGGTATGAAACCGATGAACCAGACCAAGATCACCTTTACCAGCCGCAGCAGCAACGAGGGGTATGCGCGGGGGGCCGTGGCGGCCTTTCTCGCACAGCTGGATCCAACGGTGGATGAGCTGGCGGATATCAAGACGGCGGTCAGCGAGGCAGTCACCAACTGCATCGTCCACGCCTATCCCGGCGTTCTGGGGCAGATCTACATAACCGTGAGTCTCTTTGAGGATGGCAGAGTGCGGATCCGGATTGCCGACAAAGGGGTCGGGATTGAAGACCTCGAGCGCGCGATGCAGCCGATGGAGACCACCGGAGGCGCAGAGCGGGCCGGTCTGGGATTCACGGTCATGCAGACCTTCATGGACCGGCTTCGGGTCCGCTCGACTGTGGGCGGGGGCACCGTGGTGACCATGGAAAAAAAGATTGCCAGAAGGTGTTGAGGGATGCCGCTCAAACAGTGCAACCGCGATGAGTTTATCGAGAATAATCTGGGCCTTGTGCACGCCTGTGCCAACCGGTTCCGGGGCAGGGGGATTGAATATGACGATCTCTATGCCGCCGGCTGTATGGGACTGGTCAAGGCATATGACGCGTTCGACGAAGGACGCGGGGTGCAGTTCTCCACCTATGCGGTGCCGGTAATCCTCGGGGAGATCAAAAAGCTTTTCCGGGACGGCGGAGCGGTCAAGGTGAGCCGTTCGGTCAAGGAGCTCTCTCTCAAGATCGGCGCGGCGAGGGAACAGCTGCAAAAGCAGACCGGTGCCCAGCCGACGGTGGGACAGATCGCCGCCTATCTCGGTGTGGGGGTGGAGCAGGTCACCGAGGCGATCAGCGCGGCGCTGCCGGTGCTCTCTCTGACACCGGTACAGGAGGAGGATGGTCCGTCCCAATTTGATATCCCGGTCAGCAGTACCGAAGAACAGATTGCCGAATCCCTCTCCCTTCGGTCGACACTTGCCCGGCTGGATCGCAGGGATCAGCTGCTGATTCAATACCGGTTTTATGAGGGAAAGACCCAGAGCGAGACGGCAAAGCGGCTGGGAACGACACAGGTTCAAATCTCCCGAAGGGAAAGAAAGCTCCTTGCAATACTGCGGGGAATGCTGGAAGGAGAGTAAAACAGTGGAAAACAGTGGAAA
>DXIA01000014.1 GCA_019113125.1 Candidatus Pygmaiobacter gallistercoris
TGCGATGGTTATTCTGGGTACCGTTGCAATCTCGCTGACCGGTGCCACCTTTGCTCCATCATAGTAGAGATAGGTTTTTCCATCCAGGATCCAGAGCTTTCCTCCAAGCTGTACTGCGGTGCTCGAAACATCGTTCATTCCTTGTCTGATCACCGTTGCCCGAATGGTCCCGGTTTCATCCTCTTCCAGCTGATACAGCTTTGTGCCGGCATGAACCAGCCTTTTTTCGGATCCCTCCGCAGTCAGTTTATATGCTCCATGTACCGTTCCTTCCAGTTGGACGATCGTCTCCCATCCCGGCCGTTTGGACGGGAACCCATCTGCATCCGGCATCAGGTTTGGCGCATCCGGCGAGCGCGAGGTCTCAACATTGACTACACTGCTGGTCAGATCGACCCCGCGAAACTTTGACAGTTCCGCCGAATAACTCTTGGGGGTACTCCATTCCCGAGCTCTCGGAGCCTGTGGCATTCCTCATCACCTCTTCAGTACAGATCCTTTACCGTCTCACCTTCCGCTTTGATGCTGTCGGTCAACGCGGTAACAAACCGGCCGCGAAAATCATCCATCACGGCATAGTTCTCGTCATCCCGGTAAAAATCCGCCGCAAGGCCATAGGGCAGCGCAACCCGCAGCAGCACCTCATGGTAGTCAAGCTGCTGATCCATTGTCTCGGATGTCACCTTTGGCGCCGCCTCAAGCTCTGCTTTTCCCTCAAACCGGCGCAGCGCGTTCTCATACGGCAGTGCCTCCTCGAGCAGAACATTCAGCATACCCGGGACAAACGGTGCGAGATCATCGCTGTCTGTCCTGGTCTGTGCCATCCAGCCCGCTGCGGTTTCAAAGATCTCGTTTCCCGTCATCGCATTCTCCTTTGCAATCTGAAAACAGGAAAGGTCCTGCCCTCGATCCGTCCAGATCAGCCGCCAGTGATCTCCACCGTCGCCACCGGGCTCGGGAAGGCGCCCGCCTTGTATTGGTAGGCCTTCACGATCGTACCGGCCACCGCCCCGGCATTGGTCCCGACCTGCGCGGTGATGCTGTACCGCGGATCGCTGCCGTCGGTGGTGAACTTCACGGTTGCACCACCAGTCGGGGTGATCACACCGGTCGCCGCCGCAATGCTCGGCGCCGCCAGCACCTCACCCTTACCGCTGCCGGTGGTCACATCGACATACACGCCGTCCGCCTTTGCTGCGAGAACAAAGAGATCGAAATAAAACCGCCCCTCACAGAGGTTTCCGGAAATGCCGGGCGGGTCAATATGTACCTTGTTGTCCCAGATCTTCTCCGGCGCCGTCGCCGCGCGCTTGTGCGCCCAGATAAAGTTGACGTTCGCCGGCAGCAGATCTGCCGGCGCCTCGACCACCGGACTGCCGAACAGCTCGCCGACCTGCCCCTGCGCGATGGCCTTGCTGCCGATCTTGTCCAGATTCTTGAACTGGTCGGTCTCGATCAGCGCGTTGAATACCTCGGTCGAAACCCACATCGTCCGCCCCTTCACCGGGATCCGATGGTCAAGCAGGTACTTGCGCCCCGCCGAAATCCGCGCAATCACATTGCTCGCACTGATCGCAGCGGAATTGCCGACGATCATCCCCGCGCGGTGGGCCAGCGCATCAAAGCAGTACCGGTCATAGGCCGGGATGACTTCCTCGTTCATCTGCACCCCCATGAACTTGCCCGCTTTGTTGATCGACTGGTCGAGGTTGTTGCCCTTGTCGATCACGCCGGAAAAGCTCTTGTCCTTGCTGAGGTACAGCTCCTCGACCTCATCGCCGACCTCGGTCGGGGTGCCGTACCGGTTTGCGCTCGCCGACCGGTCATAGTCGTTCAGCGGCACCGGCTTGATGGTGTGCACCCGAACCGTCCGCGCACCGACAAAGTCGTACTCGTTGGACAGCCGCCCCTTGATAAGGCTCTGCATCGTAAAAGCCTGGTCTACCTTCTTCGCATACTTGATTCCCAGATTTACTGTTTCACCCATTGTCCTCTCTCCTCTCAATCGTCAAATGCGCCGAGGAATCCCGCGAGGAACTCATCCTGCTCCTTTCCGTTCCCGACGCCGGCGGCACTTCCCGCCGCTGTTTTCCTGTTCTTCTCATCCGCAGCCTTCGCCTTCTGCGCAGCCTTGAGGGTCTCAATCTCCGCCTTTGCCTGCTGCAGCTCATACGCGCGATAGGCCTCCAGCGGCCGCTCTCCTGCGCCGATCCGCTGCACCACCTCCGGCGGCAGGCTGGTCAGATTGGGATAGGCACGCACCAGTTCGAGATACGGTTCGGTCTTCTGCCGCTGCTGTACCGCTGCCGATTCTGCCGCACGGCGCTGCGCCTCCTTCTGCCGCAGCGTCAGCAGCTCTCGGGCCTGCTTTTCCGGCATCCCGGCGTCCGTCTCCCGCTTGAGGGCCGCCGCGTCCAGCGAACGCTCGAGGTAGTCGAGATACTGGCCCATCTCCATCCCGCTCGCCGCGGCATACCTCTGCAGCAGCTGCATCTCCCGCCCATTCGCGAGCGCATCCCGCTCCTGCCGCAGCCGATCGTATGCCAGTCCCTTCTGGGCCAGTTCATTCAGCTGGGTTTTGGGCACCTTGACCTCCTGCCCGTAAACCTTCAGGGTCACCGTTTCCGGCTCCTGCTGTGCTCCCCCGTTTTCGGTATTCGGGTCCCCCGGCTGGTCTGCCGGGTTTTCCGGCTGGTCTGCCGGTCCCTCCTCGCCCTCCTGCGGGTTCTCATCCTGTGCGCCCTCCTCCGATTCCGCGGTCACTTCCTCGTCGAGATCCGCAAACAGGTTTTCCTCGTCCATCTCCTGTGCCCCGGTCAGGGCGCTCTCGTTGAACTCTTCCATCTGTCTCTCCTTTCCCGCGCTATGGTCGGCGCGGCTTTATCCAAAAGCCCCGGTCAGGGCTGCAGGACCTTTGCTTTGTCCTCCGCCTTGCGCGGCAGAATTTCTTCTCCGATCCTCTCTCCGCGTTTTCCGCATTGACGGTTTGTGCAGATCCAGATCACCCGGATCCCTTCTTCGGCATACTCGTCAACACGATAAATCCGCCCGAGCCGGCCACATTGTGGACAGATCACACAAGCCCACCTCCTCCCTGCGGCATCGCCGCCGCCTGGGTCAGCGCGGCCTGCTCGGCTTTCGCCTGCTGCTCCCGCAGGCTTTTCAGCAGCTCGCTGCGGGCCGGAATATAGCCGCGCGGCATGTTCGCAAGATAGGTCTCGGCGTCGATCAGCTGCTTGTTGAAGAGGTTATCCAGTGTTTGCACCTGCATCAGCTCGCTCCAGTAGGTCGCAGCCCCCACCTCGACATTCAGTTTCAGCTCGGCGTCTTTCAGCCGGCTGAAATCAAACGGCACCCGCATCGTCACCGGCTGTGCGGCGCTCTTGCTCTGGGCGCTCTGTCCCTGCAGCTCGCCGGTCGCTCCCTGCAGCATCCCGGCCGGCAGTGCGCCGGACATCTCCCCGGCTGTCCCCGGCAATATTCCTGCCGCTGCGCCGCCGCTCTGCTGCTCATCCACCTTGACCGTCACCATCCGCACACCGTAGTTTTCGGCCATCATGTCCAGCCAGATACGCACGCAGGACTCAACAAAGGAGTAAAATTCCTGCTTTTGCAGCTCCAGCGGCATGCTCGTCGCCTTCTGGGTCGCGATGATCGCGCTGGTATTGTCCGGCCGGATGTTGCCCAGCGAGGCGTCCGACGCCCCCATCGTGTCCCGCGTTACCTCAATCACCCGGTCGATCAGGGTTAGCACCTGCGCCGACATATCCGGCGCCTTGAATCCACTGGCCACCGCTATGCTCGGGTCCCCCGGCACACCGATCGCTGCGCCGACCCGGTTGTCCCAGCCCTTCGGCAGCAGGTTTCGGTTGTAGATCACCTTCGGAAATGCCATCCGCTTGACATGCTGCATCGCCAGCGCATAGAGCTTGTTGATGTAGATCTGATTCGGGATCAGACCGGTCAGCGCCGCCTGCCCATGGTACCGGTTCTTGACCTTCTCCCAGGGCAGCCAGGCCACCGGATAGCGGGTATATCCCGTGCACCAGGGCGGTCGGATCGCCCCCCCGGCACAGACTTCGCAGGCCCAGACCTGCCCATCCTTTTCCCGCCAGTACCGGCGCACCACCGTCACCTTCCCGGTCTCAGGATCGTCGCCGTGCTTGTCCTGGTCCTCGTCCGGCTGTACCAGCTCAGGATCCTCGCCATAGGCCGCCGCACTCCGCTTTGCATCCCGCAGCAGTTTGCGAAAGACCAGCAACAGATAGGGCTGTCCCTGCAGGTCGCTGCTCTGCGGATTGCCGAAATGGATGTGGGTGTTCTCGATGATCTCCCCGCAGATCTTCCCGCCGGTCCAGCTTATACCGCTACTCGCCAGCTCCTCGTCTCCCTGCG
The DNA here is from genome assembly GCA_019113125.1 of Candidatus Pygmaiobacter gallistercoris. Taxonomy (GTDB): domain Bacteria; phylum Bacillota; class Clostridia; order Oscillospirales; family Ruminococcaceae; genus Pygmaiobacter; species Pygmaiobacter gallistercoris. The sequence continues at coordinate 4,396 of DXIA01000014.1, forward strand.
GGCCGTCCTCATCCGGCAGCTGCGGCTCTTTCCCCGGGTCAAAATAAAAGTGCAGACAGGCGTCTCCGTCCACCGCAGCATTGCGGATCGCCTCTCTGCACTTTTTCCGGTAATCCAGGTCCTCCATGATCTCGTCAAACTGCGCCGAGATCATCTCGAGAATCTCCTTGCCGCTCTCGTCCTCATCAAACCGCTCAAGACTCACCCCGATGTCGTCCGACATGATCGAGCTGATGAAGAATTTCACCACCCGGGCGAGGATGTTGAACACCGGCTTGTCAAGATCAGGGGCATTCACCCCGTTCCATTGATCTCCGACATAGAAGTTCTCGTTTTGCTCCACCGTGTCGTAGAGATCAATCGCCTGATTGTAGTTTCGCCCCCGCTCGTACTCGTTCCAGATCCGGGTCGGCCCGTACCGCTCTCGTATCCGCTGCTCTGCCGATCCGGCACTTCGGGCCGTCCGCGGCATCTCCCGCGCGCCCCCTTCGTCCGGCCCGCGCAGCTGCACAGCGTCTTTTTCCATCAGCGATCTTCTCCCTTCCTTTTGCCGTCATAGTTCCACAGCGCATCCCATTGCCGCGCAAGCTCCTCCTGCTTTTTGCGCTGTTCCTCGGTCTGGGGCAGCTCCAGCGCCGCCTCCAGCGCCGCGACCCTGCGCTCCAGCGCCTCAAACGCCGCTTTGCTGATCCACATTTTGACCTCCCTCAAAAATTTAGAAAATCCTGCACCTGCCGCTCAAATTCGTCCACCGGCTCCTCGGGTGTCTCCCCTGCATCCCCCTCCGCCGTTCGCTGCTGCGGCCGGGCATACTGGGCAATTGCAAGCGCCATCACACAGTCGTCGTGCTCTCCCGCCATCGCCTCCGGCCGGCCGCGCTCGTTCTTAACAAATACCAGCATCTCCCGCAGCGTCTGACCGTCCCGGATCAGCTGCGGCGCCTCCCGCACCGCCCGCACCAGCTCAGCGATCGCGAGCGGCCGCGTCACACTGGTCGTCCGGAATCCGTATCGTTTTTGCCGCCGGTGGGTGTAGCTGTCCTCTACTTCTCGGGTAAATTGACACGGATACCCCAGCCGCTCGGCCTCCTTGATCGGAAAGGTCGAAAAATTCGCCTCGATCGCGATCAAAGCGGTGTTGTAGTAATACCCGAGACAGACCAGCTGCCTTGTGAACTCATCTTCATCTGCCCGCTGCCGCAGCACCGCAACCTGCGCCCCGGTCACATTGTCGAGCACCTGTGCCACAAACCAGTCGCTGCCCTCTCCCGCCGTGTCCGCCCCGATCACATACGGTGCGCCGGGCCGCGGGGGCTCATAGATCGCCGTCGCACCCCGGCTGCCCTCCACAAAGCCCTGCAGCTGGAATCCGAATCCATCTCCTGTATAGGCAAAATCTCCTCGGGCCACTGGCTGGATCTGCCGCGTCAACTGCGCCATCAGCGCCGCTTTGTCAAAGATGCAGCTGCCGGTCGAGAGGAACGCCTCCTCCGGACAGGCAGGGTATTCCTGGTGAAACAGCTCGAGATCCCCGCCGCAGTTGTTCGCGATGCACCAGCGCCGCCATGCCAGCTGTTCCTCATCCAGCCCGTACAGCGCGGCCAGCTCCCGCTCCTCGTCGGTCGGCGCAAATCTCGGCTCCGGTGCGCGCCGGTAATCCTCCATCTCCCACCAGGCGCAGAAGACCGGGGTGAAATCATTTTCCCCCGCCACCGCCGCGTCCCACAGATCTTTGTAGTAGTCAAACCCGTTTGCGGTGCTCTCAATCACCACCATCGTCCCGGGATTTCCCGGCACCGCCTGCATCAGGCCGGCCAGCGTTTTCTTTTTATCACCGGGCCAGAACGCAAACTCCGACAGGTGCAGGTTCTGCACCGTGTCCCCTCGTCCGATCCCCCGGCCGCCCGCCGTCATGCAGCGGATCGAGCTGTTCAGCCCCGACCCGCTCGGGGTGTCAAACCGCAGCTCCTGCGCGTTGCGCGCCTGCAGCTGCGGCCGCAGCGGATCCGGCAGCTCGTTGTAAAAGAGCTTTGTCATCTCAAAGATCTTCGCCGTGCTGTCCTCCACATGGGCGACCACCACGCTGCGGATGTTCCGCCGCGTCGCCGTCCGCTCAAAGATCAGCCCTTCGGTCAGGGTGGAAAAGCCCATCTGCCGCGCTTTGAGCACGATCGCCCGCATCGGCCGTCCAGCACTGTGCTGTGCCGCCAGCGCGTCGTACAGCTTACGCTGCGGCGCGTTGAGGAGCAGCGGGACGATCTTCCCCTCCTTGTCGCGGATCTTCAGCGCCCGTTCGATGTATTTTTTCGCGTTGATCGCCATGTTTCAAAATTCTTCGCCCTGTAACTCCTTCAGCAGCTGCTCCAGTCCGCTTTGTCCTCCTTGTGTCTCACGCTGCTCGGCCGCGCCGCGCCCGCTCACCTGCATCAGTGTCCGCGCGTAGTTGGACAGTGTGAAATCCGCCGGGATATTCTGCATCCGCTGGTTCCTTTCCTCTCGCAGCTGTCCGGCAAGGTCCGGGGTCAGCTCTTTGCGCTCCCGCAGCTCGCCAATCACCACCCCCGCAGCATCTGTCACCAGCCCTTCTGCCTGATCGTCTCCCAGCAGCAGCGCGTCAATCTGCTCCACTCGTTCAAGATTTCTGCGCCCGGTCTCCACCCGCCGACGCATCAGGTCAAGGGTGCGGGAGGCGTCCTGCGCCGCTCGGGCGGTGATCCGCTTGATCTCCTCCCGTCTGGCTCTCGTCCAGATACTTTCTTGCCCATCCGGGGACTCCTGCTCCTTTTTGAGCCATCCCCGCAGCGTCGACTCCGGCACCCCGTACCGCTTTGCTACCGCGTGGATGTTGGTGTCACACAGCAGCTCCATTAGTGCCGCCGTCCTCACTGTCTCGGGATACTTCGCGCCCCGCCGGCTGCCAGGTACCGTGTTGGGGATGTATTTTTTCATCTTCCCTCGCGCCCCTTCCCTCCTTCTTTTTCATCCTACCACGCTTTTTTGCGTTTCATGATATCCCTTTCTCGCAAATTGCCGGCAAATTGCCAGCAAGTTAAGCCCGGGCAGATCTTTGCCCAGGCTCTATTTTTCTCCGCTTTGAGGTAATGCTTTTTTATAATTTCAGCGAGCTTTCGCGCCCTCTCCCGCACTCTCTGCGTCCAGCGCCTCCCACTCCTCCACCGTCAGCTGCTCACAAAGGATCTCGTATTTGTGCAGGCCTTTTTTCTTTTGCCGTTTCTGATCCCCTATCAGGTTATAAAAACCTCCTCTCCTGATCCCAAGGGCGACGGCACACCCCGCTGCCCCCCA
>DXIA01000104.1 GCA_019113125.1 Candidatus Pygmaiobacter gallistercoris
TAATCCAGCTCGGCGGTGCAGCGGTAGGCTGCGGCGACCTGCTTTGCGATCCGCTCGATCCGCTCCGGCATCGTCTTGCGCAGCTCACGGCTGAAGGTGCGCACCGTGCCGCCCATCTCTGCCTCGCCCGAGACGATGTTCTTCGCGGTGCCCGAGACCAGCTGGCCGACGGTGACCACCGCCGGCTCGGCGGGGGCGATCTCCCGGCTGACGATGCTCTGCAGCGCGCAGACGATGTTGGCTGCGGCAAGGGTCGCGTCGGCGCCGGTGTTCGGCATCGCGCCGTGGCAGCTCTTGCCGTGGACCTTGATGACAAAGTGGTCGCTCGCGGCGGCACTCGGGCCGGCGGCGGTGGACATCGCGCCGACCGGCATCATGCCGGCGATGTGCTGGCCAAAGATCATGTCGACCCCGTCCAGCACCCCCTGCTTGACCAGCATCCGGGCGCCGGTGACATTCTCCTCGGCGGGCTGGAAGATCACCCGGACGGTGCCGGCGAGCTGATCCTTGATGCTGACCAGCGCACGGGTCGCACCCATCAGCATCGCGGCGTGGGTGTCGTGCCCGCAGGCATGCATCACCCCGTCGATCTTGGAGGCGAAGGGCAGGCCGGTGTCCTCCTTTACCGCCAGCGCGTCGATGTCGGCACGCAGCGCAACCGTCTTGCCCGGCTTGCCGCCGACAATGTCGGCGCAGGCGCCGGTCGGATCAAACCGGCGCACCGTGAGCCCCATTCCCTCGAGCTCTTTCACGATCCGGTCGGTGGTCCAGAACTCCTTGTTGCTCAGCTCGGGGTGCTCGTGCAGCTCCCGGCGGAAGGCAACGACATAATCCTGCAGATCTGCAGCCAGTTTCTTGCTGTCCATGACGGTCCAACTCCTTTTTCGCCCGGGTAATCGGCTCGGGACAAGTATTTTTTATGCCACAAGTATAGCGCAGCCGCGGCCGCTGCGCAAGGCATTTTCTTTGTTTTGCGGGTGTGGTACAATGGAAAAAAACGAAGGGAAGGATCTCTTATGACGGTAGAGCAGGCAATCCGGGAGCGGCGGAGCATCCGGCAATACACCGACCAGCCGGTCACCGACGAGGAGCTGCAGGCGGTGCTGGAGGCGGGGCGGCTCGCCCCGTCGGCCCGCAACCTGCAGGGATGGCACTTCACCGCGGTGCGGGAGGGCGCGCTGCGCGCTGCGCTCTGCACCGCCTGCAACGGCCAGCCGATGGTGGGACAGGCACCCGCCGATCTGGTGGTCTGGGCGGACGGCGAGCGAATGATGGGCTGCGGACAGTCGGCGGCTACAGTCGACTGCTCGATCGCCCTCAGTTTCATGATGCTGCGGGCAACTGAACTGGGCCTTGGCAGCTGCTGGCTCGGCGCGTTTGACGCCGATGCGGTTAAAAAGGTGCTCGGGCTGCCCGAAGAGGCGGTAGTGGTCGCGGTCTCCCCGCTGGGCCATCCCGCGGAGCACCCCGCGGCCCGGCCCCGCAAGACAGCCGACGAGGTCTTTGACCTGCGCTGAGCAAGAAGAACGCCGCATCCCAACGATGCGACGTTCTTTTTTTTCGAATTCGGTGCGGCGGGAAGGAGAGAATACCGGGTACAGGGGTCCGATCACTCGCCGGTTATTCCGTGACCGGCCGGCCGCAGTACCAGCAGCGCAGGCTGCCGTCCGCCGCCCGGACAAAGAGGGGGACGGGCCGCTCGGCGCTGCCGGTGATGCAGCGGGGGTCGCCGCAGTGCAGCCCGGGCAGCGAGAGGGGCTCTTTTTCCTCCTTCGCGTCCAATGGGTCGGGGGCGAGGCCGAGCAGGGTCAGGATTAGGGCCATCCGGGCGTAGACCCCGTTCTGTGCCTGCTCGAAGTAGGCGGCGCGGGGATCGTCGTCGACGTCGGGATCGATCTCGTCCACCCGGGGCAACGGATGGAGCACCGGCATGGTCTCCTTTGCGGCCGAGAGCTTTTTGCGGGTCAGGATATAGCTGCCCCGCAGCCGCTGGTATTCGGCGGGGTCGGTGAACCGCTCCTGCTGGATCCGGGTCATATAGAGCAGGTCGAGCTGGGGTAGCACCGCCTCGAGGTCGGCGGTCTCGACCACCGCGTCCCCCGCCGCCGCCCGCTGCGCCGCCGGCAGCCGCAGTTCCTCGGGGCTGATACAGACAAACCGATTGCCCTCATACCGCGAGAGGGCCGCGATCAGCGAGTGGACCGTCCGGCCGTATTTGAGGTCACCGCAAAACCCGACGGTCAGGTGATCCAGCCGGCCCAGCCGCCGCAGGATGGTCAGCAGGTCGGCCAGCGTCTGGGTGGGGTGCTGGTGGCCGCCGTCCCCGGCATTGACCACCGGGATCCGGGAAAAACGGGACGCGACCCAGGGTGCACCTTCGAGGGGGTGGCGCATTGCGCAGATGTCGGCGTAGCAGGAGACGATCCGGATGGTGTCGGCCACCGTTTCCCCCTTCGAGACCGAGCTCGAGCCGGCTGAGGAGAACCCGAGCACCGACCCGCCGAGGTTGAGCATCGCCGCCTCAAACGAGAGCCGGGTGCGGGTGCTGGGCTCATAGAAGAGGGTCGCGAGCTTTTTGCCGGCGCAGGCGGACTGCCAGGCGGCGGGGTCGGATGCGATCTCGCCGGCGAGGGAGAGCAGTCGGTCGAGCTCCGGCACCGACAGGTCGAGCGGGGTGAGCAGATGACGCAGTTTGTGCATACAGAAGGCCTCCCTGAAATTTTATCGTTACCGATTATACACGATCGGCCCGGTCGCCGCAACCATAAAAAAAGGGGGGGACAAGCCCCCCATCTATTAAAACCCTACTCGTTTTTGATCGCCTCGAGCGCCGGGATCCGCACCGCCTTGCCGGCGGGATAGTACCCCGAACCGAGCCCGATCAGAACCGAGAAGAGGATCGCAAAGCCGAGCAGCCAGAGCGGCACAACGCAGACCCGCGCCCCGCCGCCGAGCAGCGAAATTTTCAGATTTTCCCCGCTCAGCCCGCCCAGCGAGACGAGGTTTGTCACCGTCGCTGCGATCAGGCTGACGACACAGCTGACAATGCCGCCGGCCAGCCCAATCACCCCCGCCTCGGCGAGGAAGAGCAGCCGGATATCCCGCACGAAACAGCCCAGCGCCTTCATAATCCCGATCTCCCGGGTGCGCTCCGAGATCGACATCATCATCGTGTTGGCGATCCCGATCGCCGCGACGATGAGGGAGATCGCCCCGAGCCCGCCGAGCATCATCTGTTTCTGGCGGGCCTCTTTTTCCATTGGTGCCCGCACGCTCTCCATCGACTCGGTGGCGTAGCCCATCGCCTTGATCGATTTCTCCACCTCGGCGACCTTCGAGATCGAGCTGGTCTTGACCAGAATCGCATCGAAGTTCTGATCCTGTTTCTTGCCGGGGTTTGCCCGCTGGGCGATCTTCTCGAGATCCTCAAGGCTCATCAGGATGCCCTCCGAGGTCTCGGACCCCTTGGAGTAGTCCTCCTTCGCAATGCCGGTCACCCGCAGCGGCAGCTGAAATTTGCCGCTCTCGGTCTCGATCTCGAGGGTCATTGTCTTGCCGAGGGGATCGAGAAAGGGCGGCGGCTCCTCGCCGTCCGGCGCGCCCCAGCGGTCGACGGTGTTTGCCCCCTCGGGGCGCAGCGTGTCCTGAAAGCCATAGGCGGTGTACTGGCCGAGCACCACCTCGCCGCTCTTCTGCGCGACCTCACCCCGGGTGATCCCAAAGCCCATTGGAAGCAGCTCCTTCATCTCGACCCCGAGCACCGGGGCCCAGTCGGCCCGGTATCGCCCCGCGCCGCCGGCGATCAGCCGGACACTGTCCACCGAGAGAGCGCGTCGGGGCATCGCCGACGTCACACCGGGCAGTGCCTGCAGCCGGCGCAGCGCCGCCGCGTCGAGTTTCGTCTTTCCCTTGCCCCCCTGCGGCGGGCTAACCGTGATGATGGTCAGGTCGCCGAGCTCCGAGAGCAGCCGCTCCTGTGACTCCTTCATCCCGATGCCGAGCGAGACCATGATGACGATGGAACAGCCGCCGATCACCACCCCGAGCACCGTGAGCAGGGTGCGGGACTTTTTGCGCAGCAGATTCTGCAGGCAGAGGCGGAAGAGATCCTGTTTGCGCATCCCTCATTCCTCCTCATCGACGGACCAATCCCACTCGTCCGGGGCGGCAACGGCGGCCTTTTTGAGCCGGTGTGCCACCAGCACCGCGGCGCCCGCCGCCCCGAGCAGCACTACCGCGAGGAGGATCCAGCCCACCGGGGACCCGCTCTGCGCGGGCTCCTCCACCGGATCAAACGGCTCCTCTGCCGCGGCGGGGGAGACCTCGACCGTCAGCGGAAACTCGGCGGTCTGCTGGTTTTGGTCGGCGTCCTCGTACCGGATCTTGACCGTCAGTTTCAGCTTGCCGGTCTTATCCGGGGTCAGCGCGAATCCGATGTTGCCCGAGCTGCCGGGCGCGACATTGCCGAGGTACTGGCTGGCGGCCGGGCTGACAAATCCCTTGCCGACCAGCTCGGCCTCGAGGTTTGCGATCTCGCCCTTGCCCTTGTTGACATAGGAGAAGATCAGCTCCCCCTCGCTCCCCTGCTCGAGGGTGGGGGCGGCGGGGGGTGTGACCTCGAACCGATTGGGCTGGGAGACCGGCACCGTCAGCCGCAGCTCCGAGCTGACCGACGCGCGGCGGGCTCCGTCGAGGTATTCATATTTAAAGGAGATGCTGATCGGCTGGGCACCGCTCTTCGCCGCCGGCACCGTCTGCATGTTGAGGGTCTGGGAGAGGGTGGCCCCGGCGCCGAGCGCCTTGTAATGGAGAGTGTTGGTACCCCCGTCCACCGTGAAACTCTCCCCGCCGTCCACCGTGACGACGATGTTCTCGCACCGCAGCACCCCGGTGTTCTCAAAGACGACCGAGAGGGGGAATTTGCCGCCCGCCTCGGCGGGCTTGTCCCCAAAGGTAAAGGACTTGACCACGATGTTCGGTACCGGCGCGTCGGTTTTTTCCGGCGCGGTGGAGGCGGTGCTCACCGCCGCGGGCAGGTTCAACCGGTCGGACTGACTTGCTGCGGTCGGCACCCCGGCGCTCTCGTAGGCAAACCGCAGCTCGACCGAGAGGGCCTGTCCCTCCGACGCGATCTCCCGCGCCCCCTGCAGCCGAACCGGCACCACCGCCGATTTGCCCGGCGCGAGATCCGGCAGCTGCAGCGTTGCGCTGCCGCCCAGCAGGTTGATCCCGTCGGTGGGGGAGAGGGAGGCGCTCATGCCGGTCGCGGCGGCATCCCCCCGGTTCTCGAAGGTCAGGTTGAGGGTAACCGGCTCCCCCGATCGGATCGGGTGGGCAAGGCCGGAGCGGCTGACCGCGATGGTCGGCTGGACCACCGCCGGACGCGGCTCGACCGGGACCGGGATCCGGTCGCTCGCTGTCTGCTGCGCCCCGTCCGGAGCGACAAACCGCAGCTCGACCCCGACGCTTTGTGCCGCCGCGGCGGTCGCCGCCGCCCGCAGTTCAAAGGTGATGCTGCCGGTCCCGCCCGGGGCAATCTCGTCAAGAGCGAAGGAGAAGGCGGCCCCCCAGAGGGTCAGCCCCTCCGACGGGGTGACGGTGGCGATCGGGTTCTTCAGCGGGGTGTCGCCCCGGTTTTCAAACTGCAGGGTCAGCTGGCCGCCGCCCCCGGCCGGAATTGGTGCGAGCGGCGCACGGGAGATCAGCACCGGTGCGCTCTCGCCCACCTCGGCCGCGGCGGCCCGCAGCGCGCCGGCAAACAGTCCGGTAATCAGCGCGGCGGCGATGAGCGCCGAGAACGCGCGGTTCAAACGGATGGTCTTCATCAAGTATCCCTCCTGTGGGTCAGTTTTTCACTGGTGATCTCCCCGTCGATCAGGGTCACGATCCGGTCGGCATAGGCCGCCATCTCAGGGTCGTGGGAGACCAGCACGATTGTCTGGTGAAAATCCCGGGAGAAGGCGCAGATCATCTCCATCACCTCCACCGTCGTGTGGGAATCGAGATTGCCGGTCGGCTCGTCGGCAAAGACGGCGTCCGGCCGCGCGAGAAAGGCTCGCGCGATGCCGGCCCGCTGCTGCTGTCCGCCCGACATCTGGCTGGGATAGTGGTCCAGCCGGTGGGCGAGTCCCACCCGCCGCAGCATCTCCCGCGCCGCCTTTTCCCGCACAGCGGGGGGTATCCCCCGGAACATCAGCGGCAGCGCGACATTCTCGACGGCGGTCATCCCCGGCAGCAGGTTATAGGACTGAAAGACAAAGCCGAGGTGCCGCTGCCGGAAGGCGGCAAGTGCCTCTTCCCCGAGCCGGGAGAGCGGCACCCCGCCGATTCGAACCTCGCCGCTGGTCGGCTTTTCCAGCCCGGCGAGCAGGTTGAGCAGGGTGGACTTGCCCGAGCCGGAGGTGCCGAAGATGCAGCAGATCTCCCCCCGGCGGATGGTCAGATTGATCCGCCCGAGGGCGACCACCGTCTCCTCGCCCAGCGGGTATTCCTTGTGCAGATTGCGCACCTCGATGATCGGTTTTGCTCTTGCAAAATCTCCCATCGTTTCTCACCTCCCGCGAAAGAGCATATCCCCCGGGTCTTTCCCTCCCCTTTGCCCAGTCTTAAAATTTCTTCAGAAACCTGCAGGGCGACTTGACAAACGGCAGGGTTCTGTGTCTAATGAGAGCAGTGGAATGATTTCCTTTCAGAAAGGAGAACACAATGGGCGCAACCATACTCATCGCCGAGGACGACCGGGACATCCGGGGCGTGCTGCGGCTTTACCTCGAGAGCGAGGGGCTCGAGGTGATCGAGGCGGAGGACGGCGAACAGGCGCTCGCCCTCGCCAGGGAAAGAGCTCCCGATATGGCGATCCTCGACGTGATGATGCCGGGGCTCGACGGCTATGCGCTGACCCGGGCGCTGCGGGGGATCAGCGACCTGCCGATCCTGATCCTCTCGGCCAAGAGCCGGGACGAGGACAAGATCCTCGGGCTCAACCTCGGGGCGGACGACTACCTCGCAAAGCCCTTCAACCCGGTCGAGGTGGTCGCCCGGGTCAAGGCCCAGCTGCGCCGGGCGGGGCGGAGGACCTCCGGCAGCCTGACGGCGGGTGGACTGACCCTCGACGCCGCCGCCCTCGAGGTGACGCGGGACGGGCAAAGCATCTCCCTCACCCCGATGGAGTACAAGATCCTCTCGACCCTGATGCGCTCGCCGGGACGGATCTTCACCAAGCTGCAGCTCTATGAGAGCGCTGCCGGCAGCTACTTCGAGGGGGACGACAACACCATGATGGTCCACATCTCCAAGCTGCGGGAGAAGATCGAGGAGGACCCCCGCAACCCCCGCCGGATTTTGACGGTGCGGGGACTGGGGTACAAGTTTGAAGGCCGGTAAGGGCGGGGGCGGCCTGCTCGGGCTGCTCGCGCGGTACATCCTCGGCCTCGCGCTGACCCTGCTCGCCCTCGCCGGGCTGGCGCTGCTGGTCTGGGACGGTGAGATGAACCGGCTGTTCTACCCGCCCGACTGGGATGGACTGCTCGCCGACCCCGCGCTGGCGCAGGAACGGTACGCTGCCCTTGCTCCCTATCTGCGGGATACCGGTGAGATCGCGGTCTACAACGGTGACGGCAGCTTAGCCTGGGCGAGCGACGACGACTTCGACCCGAGCCTCACCACGTCCGAGCTCGGCTGTATCCCGTTACAGGGCAGCTCTTCCCGGATCGACTGCTACCCGTATCTCGACACGGCGGGCGGGAACCGCACCCTGTTGGTGCGCACCGATTTCGGGAATGCGGGGGAGCAGAGCCGGGCGATGGTGCTCGACGGGTCGGGCCGGGTGGTCTGGGGCGGTTTCGGGGATGGGCGGGC
>DXIA01000105.1 GCA_019113125.1 Candidatus Pygmaiobacter gallistercoris
TGTGGATGTCGCGGGCAGCAGAGCTGCCCCGGCGTTTTGACGCCGCAGCCGCGCAAAAGCGGCCTTTTTACGGCGCTGCTTTCTTATTCTGCCACACCTAAATCGCCGCCCAATTTTATCTCCTTTCCCCCTCCTGTTGCCGCTCTGCCTGCAGCTGGATCCGGCGGTCCCAGATAACCCCCGCGGCGAGCAGCGCAACCCCCAGCGCCTTGCACGGGGACATCCTTCCAAAAAACAGCAGGTCCACCAGCATTGAGGTTGCAAGCTGGCTGACCAGCAGCAGCGTCGTCGACTGAAACAGGCTGATCCTGCGCAGCGTATACACATTGATCACCATTGCGATCACCCCGCAGACGCCGCCGAGATATGCCCACCACGGTGCTGCGAGGAATCCCTCCACCGGCAGCCGTCCTCCCCCGACGGCCAGCGCGATTGCGAGGGAGAGCGGCGCCGCAAGCAGATAGTTGATCAGGCTGCCGTTCCAGGTGCCCAGATGATTGCCCGCCTGATAGTTGAGCATTTTCGAGACCACGCTGATCCCACCGCTCAGAAACCCGACAAAAATAACCCAGTACATTTTTACCCCTCCTCACCCTGCAAATGCGACAAGAAACAGACCGATCCCGAGCACCGCAAGCGCCGGCAGACGCCGCGGGTCAAACCGGGTGCGCCGGATGCCCATCGCACCGAAATGATCGATCAAAATCGAGAAAAACAACTGTCCCGCGATGGAGAGACAGGTGGTCAGCGATGCGCCGAGCCGGGCGACACAGTAGCTGTTGGTCGCAGTCAGCGCAATGCCGAACACCGCCGCGAAATAGATGTACCAGGGCATCGGTCCGAGCCGGATCCGGCTGTGCAGCAGGATCACAAGATAGCCTGCGAGCAGCACCCCGCCGATGAGGTGCACCGCAAGGCTGGTGCCGAAAATTCCCACATAGCCGCTGAGCACCCCGCCGAAACTCTGCATCAGCGAGAGCAGAACGCCCGCCAGAATCACCAAAGACTGAATCAATTTTCTTCCTCCTTGTTGTCTTTTTTCCGTCCAACAACAGTCTACCAAAGCGGATTGCAATCAACTACGACATATGTCATACTAAGAAAAAACGAGGGAGGAATATCAATGCGTCTTCTTTGCTGTCCAAAACAGCGCCGCCGCTGGATCGAGGAGAGCGGCATTGCCGGGATCCTGCCGCCCGAGGCGATCGATGCGCTTGAGCTGGGTGTTTTCTCTGCGGGGGAACTGCTGTGCGCGGAGGCGGATTCCTCGCCCCGGCTCCTCTTTGTTTTGTCCGGCCGCTATAAGCTGACCCGTTTGACCAGCGCGGGGCAGGAATGTCTTCTGCGCTTTTTCAGCGCATTTTCCCTGCTCGGGGAGCTGGAACTGCTGCGGGGCGGTCCCTGTCAGGTCAATGCAATTGCGCTGGAAGAAACGGTTTGTCTGCGGCTGCCCTGCGATCGGTGGAGAACGGCATTGCTCGATCACAACCCCTTTCTGCGGTTTCTCTGTGCATATCTCGGATATAAGACGGTGCAGCGCAGCCAGAATCTTGCCCTCAGTCTCGGTGCGCGGGTTCCACAGCGGACCGCAAGCTATATCCTCGCCACGGCAAAGGACGGCTTTTTCTGTGAAAACCGGCTGCATCTGGCGGAATATCTCGGCTGCAGCCACCGGCAGCTGCTGCGCGCCATCTCGGATTTCTGCCACACCGGTCTGCTGCGGCGGGAAAAGTCGGGCTATCGGATCCTGGATCCGGAACGGCTGCGCGCCGCCTCCGGCGGCGTCTATGCAGGAGATCCATTTTCTTATCCCGGGCTGCGGGCCGTCTCTCCTCAGACGTGATCCGCCTTTTGCAAAAAAAATGCGGAGCAGCCCAAGGTGTGGCAGAATAAGAAAACGCAACTTCCCTGCGGGAAGTGAAACTTTCCTGTGGAAAGTTGCGTTCTGCCGTAGACTTTTGGCGTAGAAAGCACTTAGAACGGCCCCCCAAGCCACCAAGGCTTGAGGGGCCGCTCTTTGCACTTTCTCCATCCAAAATTCTGAGGCAGAACATACAACATCCGTTTCGGATGTTGAGGGCACCGTAAAAAGGTCGATTTTGATGCGGGTGCAAGGAAAAACGCCTCATCCAACGCCATTTGGCGTTGGATACGGCACCCTTTGTGGATGTCGCGGGCAGCAGAGCTGCCCCGATGTTTTGACGCCGCAGCCGCGCAAAAGCGGCCTTTTTACGGCGTTGTTTTCTTATTCTGCCACACCTCAGAGGCTGCTCCGCATAATCGCGCCAGTTATAAAATGAATGGGAAAAAGATCGCCAGGATGACCGTAAAAAATCCACAGATGCCGATTGCCAAACCGCTCATCGCGCCGATGGTCTGTCCCATCTTGACCGCGGTGGAGGTCCCTGCCGCATGGCCGGAACAGCCGATGGCCAGACCGGTCGCGACCTCGCTGTCCGAGAGGTGGAACCACCTGCTGAGGGTGGGGGCCAGCACCGCACCGAGCGTACCGGCAATCATCAGCGCAACGATGGTGATCTGTGGGATCCCGCCATACTGTTCGCTGATCGGCACCGCGATGGCAGTGGTGACCGATTTCGGCAGCAGGCTGACCGTTATCGTCTCGTCCAGCCCGAACAGCTTGCACATCCCCCACACGCTCAGCACACCGGTAGCCGCACCGGCAAAACAGCCGCCGATCACCGGGATGAAGTTCTTTTTCAGAACCTCGAAGTTCGCGTAAATCGACAGCCCGATCGAAGCGGTTGCAGGGAAGATCAGAAAGTTAATGATGTCGCCGCCGGCGTTGTAATATTCCAGCGGAATGCCGGTCGCAAGGAGAAAGCAGGCGATCAGTACCGTCGCAATCAGCATGGGGTTTGCGATCGGCGTTTTGAGTTTCTTGTTGACCCATACCCCGATGGCATAGGCAATGATCGTCACCGAGATGCCAAACACCGGATTTGAAAATACCTCAGCCATTTTGCGTCTCCTCCCTCTTTCCCAAAATCTTATTCTGCAGCAGGATCAGCCCCTTGACCGTCCACCCGGTGACCGCAAAGACAAGCAGCGCGCTGACAATTGCAATCACAAAGATCTGCAGAATGTTGGAGGCGATCAGGTCAAAATACTCGATTACCCCGGTACAAGCCGGAACGAACAAAAAGGCCAGGTTCTGTGAAAACCAGTTTGCCAGCTCCTTGATGTGCTTGATCCGCAGCAGCCCGCACAACAGCAGCACCAGCACCAGCAACATCGCCAGCACGCTGGACGGAAAGGCAAACGGCAGCAGCGTGACAAGCCACTGAGCGGCAAAACAAATCACAAACATGATCCCAATCTGCCACAAAATACTCATACATTTCTCCCCCTCTGCCGGACACCCCTGCCCGGCCCTTTTTTATCAAAACGGCCGCAGCACCACACCCTCCCCGGTGTGGCGTGCGGCCGTTTTCAACAACGATTCTCTTTAAAACTCAATCTTTTTGCTGATGAAACCGACCAGATCCTCAATTTTGATCCGCTCCTGCTCCATCGTGTCGCGATCCCGGACGGTGACGCAGCCGTCATTTTCGGAATCAAAGTCATAAGTGATGCAGATCGGCGTTCCAATCTCATCCTGCCGGCGGTACCGTTTCCCAATCGAGCCGGCCTCATCGTAGTCAACCATGAAGTACTTGGTCAGGCCGGTGTAGATCTCCCGCGCCTTGTCCCCCAGTTTCTTGGAGAGCGGCAGCACCGCCGCCTTGAAGGGGGCCAGCGCCGGATGCAGGTGCAGCACAACCCGCTTGTCGTTCTTCTGCTCGTCAACGACCTCTTCGTCATAGGCCTCACAGAGGAAGGCAAGCGCCACACGGTCTGCGCCGAGCGACGGCTCGATGACATAGGGAATGTAATGCTCTCCGCTCTCGGCGTCAAAGTATTCAAGGCTCTTGCCGCTGGCCTCCTGGTGACGGCTCAGGTCATAGTTGGTGCGGTCGGCAATCCCCCACAGCTCACCCCAGTCGGTGAACGGGAAGGCGTATTCGATGTCGGTGGTCGCACGGGAATAGAACGCGAGCTCCGCCGGCTCATGATCCCGCAGCCGCAGATTCTCCCGGCTGATGCCGAGGTTCAGCAGCCAGTTGACACAGTAATCCTTCCAATAGGCAAACCACTCCAGATCGGTGCCCGGCTTGCAGAAGAACTCGCACTCCATCTGCTCGAACTCGCGGGTGCGGAAGGTGAAGTTGCCCGGGGTGATCTCGTTGCGGAACGCCTTGCCCACCTGGCAGACGCCGAACGGCAGTTTCTTGCGGGTGGTGCGCTGGATGTTGGCAAAGTTGACAAAGATGCCCTGTGCCGTCTCGGGGCGCAGATAGCAGGTGGAGGAGGAATCCTCGGTGACGCCGATGGCGGTTTTGAACATCAGGTTAAACTTGCGGATCGGGGTAAAATCATGCTTGCCGCACACCGGGCAGACGACATCCTCGTGGGAGGCGATAAACGCATCCATCTCATCAAAGGTCATCGCATCGGTGTTGACCTCCGGGTGCTCCTCGCTGATCAGCTTATCCGCCCGGTGCCGCGCCTTGCAGCTCTTGCAGTCGAGCAGTGGGTCGGAAAAGCTGGAGACATGGCCGGTGGTGACCCAGGTCTGAGGGTTCATAATGATCGCGGAGTCCAGCCCAACATTATAGGGGCATTCCTGCACGAATTTTTTCATCCATGCCCGTTTGACATTGTTCTTGAACTCAACGCCGAGCGAACCGTAGTCCCAGGAGTTCGCCAGACCGCCATAGATCTCGCTGCCCGGATAGACAAAACCACGGTTTTTGCACAGATTGACGATCGTGTCAAAGCTCTTGTCACTGTTTTTCATACAACTCTCTCCTCACTTTTCCGACGCTGGCTGCGCCGTCTGGTACATATTAAATAATTATATCCGCGCCTTCT
>DXIA01000106.1 GCA_019113125.1 Candidatus Pygmaiobacter gallistercoris
ACCTGCTCGTCGAGGCACAGCGGGAGTGCGAGGAGATGTTTCTTGCCGACGAGACCCAGCAGCCGATTGTCCTGCCAAAACCGGACAAAACAGAGGAATCCGATGCTACATAAAGTATTTTTTTGAAATAAAATTCCACTTTGTATCATATGACCCGGCGGAGCGGGCGCTTTGCGCTGCTTGCATTTGCAAAAAAGGGGAAATATAATAGAGGTTGTCACTCTAAACATCGGAGGTTTTGCGTTGTTACATTTTCTGCGTGGGCTGTTTGCCGAGATGCTGCCCGAAATCCTCACCGACGCGGCGCGGATGCTGCCCTTTCTGTTTCTCGCCTGTCTGCTGGTCGAGTACGCTGAGCATCGGCGAGGGGACAAGCTGACCCGGCTGCTGCGGACCCAGAACCGGTATGGCTTTTTGATCGGTGCGGTGCTGGGCACGGTGCCGGAGTGCGGCTTTTCGGCGATGGCCGCCGACCTCTACGCCGGACGGGTCATCACGCTGGGGACCCTGCTGTCGGTCTTCATCGCGACCTCGGACGAGGCATTCGTCGTGCTGCTGGCCAGCCCCGACGGGATCGGCCCCCTTGTGGGGCTGATCGCCTTCAAGCTGGTCCTCGCGGTGGCGGCCGGCTTTGCGGTGGATTTTCTGTTCCGCCGCGAGCTGGTGCGGGCGGGCCTTGTCGCCGAGCAGGAGGAGATCCACTGCCCCTGCCACGAGGAGGAGGGGGAGCGCAGTGTGTTTCTTGCGGCGGTGCGGCACACGCTGGAGGTGCTCTGCTATATCGTCCTCTTCTCGGCGCTGATCCACCTTGCGATCGAGCTGATCGGCGAGCAGACACTGGCCGACGCCCTTGCTCGGGCCGAGCTGCTGCAGCCGATCGTTGCGGCGGCGATCGGGCTGATCCCCAACTGTGCGGCGAGCGTACTGCTGGCCCAGCTCTATCTGTCCGGCACCATCACCTTTGCCTCGCTGGCCGCGGGTCTTGCGAGCGCGGCGGGGCTCGGCCTGGTGGTACTCTTCCGAACCGGCCGCAGCCTGCGGGAGAGCCTCGCGATCACCGGGCTGCTGTTCGCCGTCTCGGCGGCGGCGGGGGTGGTTCTCTCCCTCTTTTTCTAAAAAAGGGCTGGCAATCACCGCAAAGCCGTGGTATAATCATCTCAAGCTTAGAGAAAAGAGTCAAAGCGAACTGCCCGCAACGTCGGGCTATTTCGTTTTGGCTTTTTTTATTGTCGGAAAGGAGTGTGTTTATGGTTGATGTAGCAATCATCGGCTGCGGCGTCGTCGGTGCGGCAACTGCCTACACGCTGGCGCAGTACGACCTCTCGGTCACGGTGCTCGAGCGGGAGAACGACGTCGCGACCGGCACCACCAAGGCCAACAGCGCGATCGTCCATGCCGGGTACGACCCCGAGCCGGGCACCCTGATGGCCCGGCTGAATGTCGAGGGGAACCGGCTGGTCAAACAGCTCGCATCCCAGCTCGACGTCCCCTGCAAGGAGATCGGCAGTCTGGTGCTCGCCTTCGATGAGAAGGATCTCGAGACGATCGAGACGCTCTACCGCCGCGGCGTCGCAAATGGGGTGCCCGATATGCGGCTGCTCTCGGCGGAGGAGACCCTCGCCCTCGAGCCCGCCCTCTCAAAGGAGGTCAAGGGGGCGCTGCTCGCCTCGTCGGCGGCGATCATCTCCCCCTGGGAGCTCTGCCTCGCATTGGCCGAGGTGGCGGTTGAGAACGGGGTCACCCTGCGGCGGAACAGCCCGGTCACCGCGATCGAGAAGATCGAGGGCGGCTATCGCCTCACCGCCGGCGGCGAGCCGGTTGAGGCCCGGATGGTGGTCAACGCCGCCGGGGCCGAGGCCGACCGGATCCACGACCTCGTCGCCCCCCACGCCTTTACCACCCTGCCCAGCCGGGGCGAGTACTATCTGATGGACAAGAGCCAGGGCGCGCTGGTCGATCATGTGATCTTCCAGTGCCCGAACAAGGACGGCAAGGGGGTGCTGGTCTCCCCCACCGTCCACGGCAACCTGATCGTCGGGCCGAACGCCGAGCCGGTGGATTGCCCCACCGACGTCGCGGTGACGGCGGGCGGGCTCGCCTTTGTCAAGAAACAGGCGGCGCGGAGCGTGCCGGGAATCAACTACCGGGACGCGATCCGCAACTTTGCCGGGGTGCGGGCGGTCACCGATCAGCCCGACTTCATCATCGCCGAAGCGCAGGGCGCGCCCGGGTTCATCGACCTTGGCGGCATCAAGTCGCCGGGTCTGACCAGCGCACCAGCCATCGCCGAGGAGGCGGTGGCGCTGCTCGAAAAGGCGGGCCTGCCGCTGCGCAAAAAGGAGCAGTTTGTCGCCCGGCGTCGCCGGATCCGGTTCAAGGAACTCTCGTCGAAGGAGAAGGCCGCCCTCGTCGCCGAGAACCCGGCCTATGGCCGGGTGATCTGCCGCTGTGAGACGATCACCGAGGGGGAGATCCTCGACGCGCTGCACGGCCCGATCCCGCCGGTCTCGATCGACGGGGTCAAACGCCGCTGCAACCCCGGCATGGGCCGCTGTCAGGGCGGATTCTGCGGGCCACGGGTACAGGAGATCATCGCGCGGGAGCTTTCCATTCCGCAGCAGCAGGTGCCGCAGGACAAGGCGGGCAGCCAAATCCTGGTCGGCCGGACCAAAGAGAAAGGAGGCGCGTGAGGATGGCGGAATACCATGACCTGATCGTCGTCGGCGGCGGGCCGGCGGGTCTCGCGGCGGCCTGCGCCGCCTGGGAGAAGGGGGTCAAAGACATCCTGATCCTCGAGCGGGACAAGG
>DXIA01000107.1 GCA_019113125.1 Candidatus Pygmaiobacter gallistercoris
ACAAAGTCGCCGTACTTGCCGGCCAGTTCCTTTTCCGAGACACCGGACAGCGCCTCCGAGAGGATCCGGTGGATCACAAGATCCGGATACCGACGGATCGGGGAGGTGAAGTGGGTGTAGTCCGGCAGCGCAAGGCCGAAATGGCCCTTGGGCTCGCTGAGGTACTTTGCCTTCGCCATGCTGCGCAGCACATTGATATGCACCGCCCGCTCCATACTGGTGCCGCGGGCGTCGTCCAGCAGCTTTGCCAGCTCGAGCTGGGTGGGGGTCTCACCCGCGAAGACGACGTTCAGCCCCATCGCGGTGAGCGACTCCTTCAGCCGGTCGACCCGGTCGGGATCCGGCAGCTCATGCACCCGGTAGAGGAAGGGGATCTTCATCTTTTTGCCGATCTTGGCCGCGCAGGTATTCGCCAGCAGCATGAACTCCTCGATCATCTGCTCGGAGATACCCCGCTCGACCTTCTTCACGTCGATCGCCTTGCCGTCCGCATCGAGGATGATCTTGGCCTCGCCGGTCTCGATCTCGAGGCAGCCGCGGGCCGCGCGGCGCTTTTCGAGTTTCTCGTAAAGCTCCCGCATCACCATCAGGGTGTCGACGCACTCGGCATACTTTTTCTGGATCGCCTCGTCGGCGGTGCCGTCATAGATCTGGTTGATCTCGCTGTAGACGCCTTTGACCCGGCTGCGCATGACCGCTTTGCAGAATTCAAAGTCGATGACCTTGCCGGTGAGATCCAGCGCCATCACGCAGGAGAAACAGAGCCTGTCCACCTGCTCGTTGAGAGAGCAGATCCCGTTGGAGAGCTGGCGGGGCAGCATCGGCACCACCGAACCGGGGGTGTAAACCGAGGTCGCGCGGCGATAGGCCTCTTCATCCAGCGCGCTGCCGGGGCGGACATAGTTGCTGACATCGGCGATGTGAACCCCCAGCCGATACCCGTTCTCGGTCCGCACCAGCGAGATTGCATCGTCGATGTCCTTGGTGTCGGCGCTGTCGATGGTAAAGATGATCTGATCCCGGAAATCCCGGCGGCCGGCCAGATCCGCGTCGGTGATCTTTGCGTCCTCCAGTTTCTTTGCCTCCGCCTTCACCTTACCGGGGAAGGATTTGACGATGTCGTTGGCGTAGAGAATCGCCTTGGTGCAGGACTTCGCGCTGTCCGCAGAGCCAAAGCACTGCGCGATGCCGACCCGGTGATCCCGGTGGCTGTCACCCCGCTCGAGGATCTCGGCGGCGACCTTCTCGCCGACCTGCGCGCCGCCGTCGGCGCTCTTCTTGATCTGCAGCGGCAGCGCCGGGCAGCGGTCGGGCAGCAGCACCAGCCGGCCGTCCACCCGGTCGACCACGCCGACCAGCTTGTTGTTCGGCTCGACGATCGACACGACCTGTCCCTCATCGTTCCCGCGTCCGCCGACCATCCGGCGTACCAGCACGACATCGCCGGGCATCGCACCCATCATGAACCGGCCGGGAATGAAAAAGTCAGCCGGCTTTTCGGTGGAGCTCTTCTGCTCCTCCTCTTCCACCACCGGGGCCGCGAATCCAAAGTTCTTGGCCAGCTTGACGATGGTGCACTTGACCGCCTCGCCGGTCACCTGCGGCTGCGGCGTGCGGGACTTGCGGAAGTAAACCCCGTCCCGCTCCACCACCAGACCGTCCTTGACTAAGAAGTCCAGAACGACCGGGACCTTTTTCTCCTCGCCCAGTTTGGATTTGAGTTCCTTCGCACGTCTGGGATGCTTTTCCAGCTCTTTCAGAATCTTCTCTCTCAGCGACATATCTCTCCTGCTCTCCCTTTCCCTGCGCCGTTGTCTTGGCGTCTTTACCAGAATATGACCTTCGCTTTACAAAAAAAGCCCGCCGAACAGGACGGCGGACTAAAATGGCAATTATTTCGCGAACACACCGAACAGATTCACGGCCAATGTTACCACGAAAAAGACAACCGCCGCAATCTTGGTCCACTTCGTAAGGCTCTCATCTCTCGTGCGGGTACGGGTCTGAGAGGTGAGCGCCTCACCCCCGCCAATCGCACCGGAAAGCCCGCTTCCACTGGGCTGCTGAACCAGAACCATCAAAATAATCACCAGGCTGGCCAGAATCAGCAGGCCGCCGCTAATGATCTCCAAAACGCTCATCTTAGAACCTCCCTGCAAAATAACACAAAATTACTATATCATACTATTCCCATAAAAGCAAGCGTTCAGGGCGGGAAAAGACGTGTAAAATTTCCTCGTTTTTCCTGTATAATGCCGGCCGCTTTGGCAACACTACCAGTACACCACTGGATTCGCAAAAAAACGGATACTTAAAGCCAATCAGCGCAGCGCCATCAGGCAGGCTGCAGCGACGGTGAGAGCATCCGCAGCGCCTGATGGTGTCGAAGGCCGGGCAATGCCCGGCCTTTTGGCGTTCTATCCCCGAAAGGAAAAGAGGGTGACGGCGGTGCTGAAAAACCTCCACCAGCACAGCCAGAGCACCAGAATCAGCACTTCGGTCACCGCGGCGTGCAGCAGGCTGACGCCGCCACGCCGAAGAAACGCCCGCTCGAGCTGTTCAGGCGGACGGGTCGCGCACTCCCTGCCCCAAAAGCGGACATACCAGTAGTAGGCCCAGTTGCCCAGCAGCCCGATCAAAACCATCGGGAGGGGCAGGGCCCAGAGCAGGCCGAACCAGAACAGTGCCCCGAACAAAAAGAGGCTGACCAGTGCCCAGAGGGTCATCTTGCGATAAGCCAGCCAGATGGGCCCGAGGAGGAAGGCCGCCCAGTTCCAGCTGAGAACCCTTCCTCCCCGCAGCCGGGCAAACCGGCGCGCGTAGTATTCCTCATTTTTGCGCACCAGCTGCTGTTCCGCCTCCGAGAGTCCCGGCAGCGGCGCGCCGCAGTTGCTGCAGTAGACGCCGTCAGCACTCTCCGCGCCACAGTTTGGACAGCGCATGACTCACTCCTCCTTTTTCCTGTGCCGGTCATGTCACAGGGTGATCTGTTCCGCCACATCCTCCGCGCGCAGCAGCGCGCCGGCGGCGGGCAGGGTGCGCACCCGGTAGCGGTGCGGGTTGACAAGCTCGAGATCCGCCGCCATCTTGACCGCGGTAATCCGTGCATTTTTCTTCAGGGTAATCACCGAGACACCGAGCGAATTTCTCGTCGCCTTCTCGGGGATCTGGGTGCTGTGCACCAGCAGCATCCGGCCGGCCGAGGTCTGGATCGCGATCTCGCACTCCTGCGGCAGCTCCCGGATCGCGGCGAGCTCCGCCTTGTCGCTGTACGCACCAACCAGCTTGCGCCGGTTCTGCTTGGTCTCATAACTGGACAGCGGGATCTTCGCCGCCTTGCCGTTCTGATACACAAAGAGCATATGCCCGTGGTAGTCGGTCGTCACGGTGACAAAGAGCGGCATCTCCCCCTCTTCCATCCCGAGCTTTGCGGGCAGATACTCCCCCATCGCGCTGGCCTTGGTATCGGCAAAATCCCCTACCCGGCACTTGTAGACCTGTGCCTTATCGGTGAAAAAGAGCAGCCAGGCGTTGTTTTTGGTCTCGATCTCATACTGGACCTTGTCCCCGTCCTTGAGCCGCTGCTCGCTGCTCATCCGCAGCGAGGCCGGGGTGATCTTTTTGAAGTAGCCCTGTTCGGTATAGAAGATGGTGACGGCGTAGTCCGGCATCTCGGGCTCAGTCTCCTCCTGCTCCGCCTGCGGGATATCATAGAGGATCTCGCTGCGGCGGGGCTGCGCGTACTTCTTCGCGACCTCTTCCAGCTCCTTGATGATGATCTTTTTGACCTTTGCGGGATGATCCAGCACATCCCGGAGACCGGCGATCTCCTCTTTCAATCCCTCGATCTCCTGGGTCCGCTTGAGGATATATTCCCGGTTGAGGTGCCGCAGCTTGATCTCGGCGACATACTCGCCCTGCACTCGGTCGATGCCGAACCCGATCATCAGGTTGGGCACGACCTCAGCGTCCTCCTCGGTCTCCCGGACAATCCGGATCGCCTTGTCGATGTCCAGCAGGATGGTCTCGAGCCCCTGCAGCAGGTGCAGCCGTTTTTCCTTGCCCTTCAGGTCGAAGAAGGTCCGCCGGCGCACGCAGTCGGTGCGGAAGGCCGCCCACTCGGTGAGGATCTCCCGCACCCCCATCACCCGGGGCTGGCCGGCGATGAGGACGTTGAAGTTGCAGGAGAAACTGTCCTCGAGTGGGGTCATCCGGAACAACCGCCCCATCAGCTTGTCGGGGTCCTGCCCCCGCTTGAGGTCCAGCGTCAGCTTGAGGCCGCCGAGATCGGTCTCATCCCGCATCTCGCTGATCTCCCGCAGCTTGCCCGCCTTGACCAGTTCGGCGATCTTGTCCATGATCGCCTCGACGGTGGTGGTCGGCGGGATCTGGGTGATCTCGATCATGTTGTTCTCCCGGTCGTACTCATACCGGGCGCGCACCCGCACGCTGCCGCGGCCGGTCTCGTAGATCCGGCGCAGCTCCGCCTCGTCATAGAGGATCTGGCCGCCGCCGACAAAATCCGGCGCCTTGAGGGTGGAGAGCAGGTCGTGGTTTTCATCCCGCAGCAGCGCGATGGTGGTCTCGCAGAGCTCCGCGAGGTTGAAGGAGCAGATGTTGGAGGCCATGCCCACCGCGATGCCCAGCGTGTTGTTGGCCAGAATCGTCGGGAAGGTCACCGGCAGCAGGGTCGGCTCGGTGGTGGTGGCGTCGTAGTTGTCGACAAAATCGACGGTATCCTTGTCGATGTCGGCAAACAGCTCTCGGCAGACATCCTCGAGCTTTGCCTCGGTGTAACGGGACGCCGCATAGGCCATGTCCCGCGAATAGGCCTTGCCGAAGTTGCCCTTGCTCGAGACATAGGGCAGCAGCAGGCTCTCGTTGCCGCGGGAGAGACGGACCAGCGTGTCGTAAATCGCCTGATCGCCGTGGGGGTTCAGATGCATCGTACTGCCCACGATGTTGGCCGACTTGGTCCGCGCACCCTTGAGCAGTCCCATCTGGTACATCGTATACAGCAGCTTGCGGTGGGCGGGTTTGAACCCGTCGATCTCGGGCAGTGCGCGGGAGACGATGACGCTCATCGCGTAGGGCATATAGTTGCTCTCGAGGGTCTGGGTGATCCGGCTCTCGATCACGCTGCCCGCGTCGAGAATCTCGACGCTGTCCCCCAGCTGGGGACGCCGCAGCGGCGCTCTTTTCTTGGGTTTGGGCTGTTTTTTCGCCATAGTAACGGAGTTTCTTTCCTTTCATTGCGCCTTGGATATCAGGCGGGGAGTGTTTTCATGCAGTAGAGCCGCTCAGGAGACATCCAGCTCGTCCAGGTACTCATAGCCGTGGTTCGCGATATATTCCTTGCGGCCGGAGAGATTGTCCCCGAGCAGCAGGTCGAACACCTCGGCGGTGCGGCGGGCGTCCTCCGGCAGCACCTTGATCAGCCGCCGTGTCTCGGGGTTCATCGTGGTGAGCCACATCATCTCGGGCTCGTTCTCGCCCAGCCCCTTCGAGCGCTGGATCGTGTACTTGTTCTCCCCGATCCTGCCGAGAATATCCGCCTTTTCCGGCTCGGTGTAGGCAAAATAGGTCTTGCCGCCGCTCTCGATCTCGTACAGCGGCGACTCGGCGATATAGACATACCCCTCATTGATCAGGGTGGGCACCAGTCGGTAGAGCATGGTCAGCACCAGCGTGCGGATCTGGTAGCCGTCGACATCGGCATCGGTACAGATGATGATCTTGCTCCAGCGCAGGTTGTCCAGGCTGAAGACGGCCAGATCATTCTTGACCTTGCCGTCCAGCTCGACGCCGCAGCCGAGTACCTTGATCAGATCGGTGATGACATCGCTCTTGAAGATCCGGCTGTAATCCGACTTCAGGCAGTTGAGGATCTTGCCCCGGATCGGCATAATCGCCTGAAACTCGCTGTCCCGGCTGGTCTTGACCGCCCCCATCGCGGAATCGCCCTCCACGATATACAGCTCGCGGCGGGTGAGGTCTTTGGTGCGGCAGTCGACGAACTTCGCCACCCGGTTGGCGATGTCGATCTGAGAGGTCAGATTCTTCTTGATCGACAGACGGGTCTTCTCGGCGTGCTCCCGGCTCTGCTTGTTGACCAGCACCTGACTGCAGATCCGCTGCGCCTCGTCGGGGTTCTCGATGAAATAGACCTCCAGCGTGTGTTTGAGGAACTCGGTCATCACCTGCGCGATGCCGCGGTTGGTGATCGCCTTTTTGGTCTGGTTCTCATAGCTGGTGACATTGGAAAAGCTGCTCGAAACATAGATCAGACAGTCCTGCACATCGGCAAAGGTGATCTTGCTCTCGCCCTTTTTATAGAGATTTTTGGATTTCAGATAGGCGTCGATCTGGTTGACAAAGGCGGTCTTGACCGCCCGCTCGGGGCTGCCGCCGTGTTCCAGCCAGCTGGAGTTGTGGTAGTATTCCAGCAGCTGCCGCTTGTTGGAAAAACAGAAGGCGGCGCTCATCCGCACCTTGTACTCCGGCCGGTCCTCCCGATCGCGGCACTGCGCCTCGGCAGTGCGGTAGACCACCGGGGTCAGCGCGTCCTCGCCGGCCAGCTCGGTGACATAGTCGGCGATGCCGTTCTCATACCGAAACTCGGTGGTCTGGCCGCCCGGGGTTCTCTGGTCGTGCAGCTGGAACAGCACCCCGGCATTGACCACCGCCTGCCGCTTGAGGGTGTCAAGGAAGTAGTCAAGCGGGATGTTGATGTCGGTGAAGACCTCCCGGTCGGGCAGCCAGCGGATGATGGTGCCGGTTCGTTTGGATTTGGTGGGTTCCTTCTGCAGGCCGCCGACATTCTCACCCCGCTCAAACTCGAGGTGGTAGTGGAACCCGTCCCGGTAGATATCCGCCTTCATCCAGCGGGAGGCGTACTGGGTCGCACAGAGGCCCAGGCCGTTGAGGCCGAGCGAGTACTCGTAGTTTGCCCCGTCGACATCATACTTGCCGCCGGCGTACATCTCACAGAAGAGCAGTTCCCAGTTGTACCGCTCCTCCTTGTTGTTGTAGTCCACCGGGATGCCGCGCCCGAAGTCCTCGACCTCGATCGATCCGTCCTTGAACAGGGTCATCGAGACCCGGTCGCCGAATCCGCCGCGGGCCTCGTCGATCGCGTTGGAGAGGATCTCAAAGACCGCGTGCTCGCACCCCTCAATTCCGTCCGAGCCGAAGATGACCCCCGGGCGCTTGCGCACCCGCTCGGCCCCCTTCAAGCTGGAGATACTTTCATTGTCATATACCGGCTGCTTTTTGGGCATGCTTGCCTCCTGTTTCACTGATTGGGCGGGCCCCCGGCCCGTCGCGACGGCGTCTCTTGCCTCTGCCCCGGCCCCATGCCGCGGGCACGCCGCCCCTTTTTCTCTTCTCTTTCCTTCCATATTAAACACTTTTTCCGGCAGCCTTGTCAAGAAACCGGGCGGCGGAAAAAGCGTATAAAATGCGGGCCGAAATTAAATTTCGGCCCGCGCTTTGCATGATTTATTGCTCGTCTCTCGGCTGCGGTTCGGATTGCAGCGGGGTCTGCTCCGGCTGGGGGATTTCCCCTGCCGCAGCATCCGGCTGCGGCGCCTCGCCCGCAGAAACATCCGATTCCGCCTGCCCGGCCGACGCGTCCTCTGCCGGCTGCGGCGCGGCATCCTTCTGCGCCGTGTCCGCCGGCTGCGGGTCCGCATGTTCGAGCGGCGGCAGCTCCTTGCCCTCCATCAGGGCACGGAACTCGTCGCCCGACAGGGTCTCCCGCTCGAGCAGCGCCGCGGCAACCCGGTGCAGCTGATCCATGTGCTGGTTGAGGATATCCACGCACTGATCATAGGCGTCGTCGATCAGCTGCCGCATCTCGGAGTCGATCTCGGCGGCAACCGTCTCAGAATAACCGCGGCCCTGGGACAGATCCCGGCCGAGGAAGGTCTCGCCCGGATCACTGCCGTAGACCACCGGACCGAGCCGGTCGGAGAATCCGTACCGGGTGACCATCGACCGGGCGATCGAGGTCGCCCGCTCGAGGTCGTTGGAGGCGCCGGTCGAGATGTCGTCCAGCACCAGCTTTTCCGCGACCCGGCCGCCCAGCAGGATGACGATCTCGTCCTCCATCTGGCTCTTGGTCATATAGTTGGAATCCTCCTCCGGCAGGCTCATTGTAAAGCCGCCGGCGGCGCCGCGGGGCACGATCGTGATCTGGTGCACTGGATCGCCGGTTTTGGAGTAGTAGGTCGCGATCGCGTGGCCGCCCTCATGGTAGGCGGTCAGCCGGCGCTCCTTCGGGGTGATGACCCGGCTCTTCTTCTCGGGACCGGCGATCACCTTGATGCTGGCTTCCTCGATCTCGGCCTGGGTGATCGCCTTCTTGTTGCGGCGGGCGGCGAGCAGCGCCGCCTCATTGACCAGGTTTTCGAGATCCGCACCGGTGAACCCGGGGGTGGACTTCGCGATGGTCGCGAGGTTGATGTCCGGACCCATCGGCTTGTTGCGGGTGTGCACCCGCAGAATTGCCTCACGGCCCCGCACATCCGGCAGGCCGACATAGATCTGCCGGTCGAACCGACCGGGGCGCAGCAGCGCGCGGTCGAGGATATCCGCTCGGTTGGTGGCGGCGATGACGATCACGCCGTCGTTGGCGGTAAAGCCATCCATCTCGACCAGCAACTGGTTGAGGGTCTGCTCCCGCTCGTCGTGGCCGCCGCCCAGGCCGGTGCCGCGCTGGCGACCGACCGCGTCGATCTCATCGATAAAGACAATACAGGGCGCGTTTTTCTTTGCTTTGTCAAACAGATCCCGCACACGGGAGGCGCCAACACCGACATACATCTCGACGAAATCCGAACCTGAGATGGAGTAGAACGGCACCCCGGCCTCACCGGCGCAGGCGCGGGCGATCAGGGTCTTACCGGTGCCCGGAGGGCCCACCAGCAGCACACCGCGGGGGATCCGGGCGCCCAGCGCGGTGAACTTGGCCGGATTCTTGAGGAACTCGACCACCTCCTGCAGCTCCGCCTTCTCCTCATCTGCACCGGCGACATCCGCAAAGGTCGCGCGTCGTCCTTCCGATGCCTGGTCCTTTGCCTTGACCTTGCCGACGTTCATCACGCCGCCACCGCCACCGGTCTGCCGCATCATCATCCAGAACAGACCGCCGAGCACCAGCATCGAGAGGATGGTGGGCAGGAAACTCAGCCACATCGGGGTGGACTGCTGCGGCAGGATGTCGTAGACCATCGGCGCATCCGGGTGCGCCTCATTGTATTCATCGATATAGGGCATGACCTGCTGCAGGAAGAGGGAGGCATAGGGCACCGTGTAGGTCAGCTGCTGGTCGGTATTCTCCTGCTGCTGGCTCTGCTGGGTGGTGCTCTGGTTGCTCTGGCTGCTCTGGCCAAACCCGATGATGGTCATCTGGCTGGTCATGCCGTTGAGCTCCTGCGTCTCCTTGATCGCCTCTTTGGCGTCCTCGGCAGACATCACCAGGGTGAGCTCCCCGTCGTTGAGGTCATAGGTAAAGCTCTTGACCTTCTGCTCCTTGAAGTAGCTCAAAACCTGAGAGTACTTCATGCTGATGGTGGTCGTCGGCATCCGGAAGATCAGAAATGCCAGAACCGCCGCCAGCAGCAGCAGGATGACAAGGCTCGCCGTGTTTCTGTTTGGTTTTCTATTCAATGCTGTTTCACTCCAACTGCCGTCCGCGGACGGCTCTCAAAATTCCTCTGCCGCATTGTCTCCAGTGTCCATCAGGGCAAAAGCTGCTCAGACCGAATAGACCTCCGGCTTGAGGATGCCGATATAGGGCAGGTTGCGGTAGCGCTCGTCATAGTCAAGGCCATAGCCGACCACGAACTCGTCGGGCACGGTAAACCCGACATAGTCCGCCTGCAGATCCGCCTTGCGCCGCGCCGGCTTATCCAGCAGGGTGCAGATCCGGATCGAGGCGGGATTGCGGTCGAGCAGCATCCCCTTGATGTAGTCGAGGGTCATACCGCTGTCCAGGATGTCCTCGACGATCAGGATGTCCTTGCCCTCGAGGTTGATGTCCAGGTCCTTGACTATTTTAACCACGCCGCTGCTTTTTACACCGGAACCATAGGAGGAAACCACCATAAAATCGATCTCGGCGGGCTGGGAGATCGCCCGCATCAGGTCGGCCATGAACACCACCGAGCCCTTGAGCACCGAGACCATCAGCAGATTTTTTCCCTCGTAGTCGCAGCTCAGCTGTGCGCCCAGTTCAGCGACACGGGTGCGCAGCTCCTCCTCGCTGAGCAGAACCTTTTTGATATCGTCCTTCATCATTTTTCATTCCTCCGATTCCAGCAACTTGATCTCCACCACCCGGCGACACGCCGCGCCGGGCAGCAATTCCTCACAAAAGCCCATTCCTTCCACCCAAAGAACCCGGTCGCCCTCGGCCAGCAAAACCAGCCGGTCGCGCAGTGTGCGCGGGACCCCCTCCTCACAGAGTAATTTCTTGAGAGATTTGGTCGCCCCGCGCCCCGCGGGACGGAAAATTTCCCCACCGCGGCGGGTCCGGAAGGTAGAAATCTTATTTATCATACCATAATCCGCGAAATTTTTTAACTCTTTTTTCCTCTGATTGCAAACTTTTACGATTTCTTCATACTCTCGAAACCGAACAGTCAGAATCCGTCCGTCCGGCAGCCTTTGCTCTCCCTCCTCAAAGGGAAGTTCCCACCGCTGCGGCGGCGGACCGGATCGCTCGAGATAAAAAATCCCGCCGCTGCGCCGCGCGCTCAGGTTTCCGGTGAGCTGACGGGCAGCCTGCTCCCCCGCGATGACCCGGCGGCAGTCCTCGATCTTCTCCCGATCGGCACACCCCCACCCGGTCAGCAGCTGCAGCAGCGCAGCCCGCAACACCGGTCTTTCCGCGCCGGCGAGCAGATCGCATCGCCAGCCCGCGCCGGTTTTCGCCTCCGCAAGCAGCTTTTTGCCGAGCCCGGCGAGAAATTCCGCGTCCTCCCGCGCCTGCCGCGCAAAGGCGGCGAGATTTTCCTCCGCCCGCGGGTTGATCTGCCGCAGCACCGGCAGCGCCTCGAGCCGCAGACGGTTGCGGCTGCAGCCGGGCAGAAGGTTGGTCTCGTCGGTGACATACTCGTACCCGTTTGTCTCACAGTAGGCGAGGATCTGCGGCCGGGTGACGGTCAGCAGCGGGCGCAGATACCGCCCGCGCACCGGCGGGATCCCGCCCGCCCCCTGCAGCCCGCAGCCGCGGACCAGCCGAAAGAGCAGCGTCTCGGCATTGTCGCTCGCGGTGTGGGCGGTCGCGATCCAGACCCGCCGGCATCCCTGCTGTTCGAGATGTGCCGCCGTCCGCTCGAAGAAATCATACCGCAGCGCGCGGGCAAAGCTCTCCTCACTCTCCCCCGCCGGCCAGGCGCGCCGGCGCATCTCGGCCCGCTCGACGATGAGCGGAACCTGCCAGCGGTCACACAGCCGGCGCACAAACGCCTCGTCCCGGTCCGCCTGTGCGCCCCGCAGCCCGTGGTTCAGATGCAGCGCGCCGAACCGCAGGCCCCGCGCGGGGGCAATGGCGCGCAGCAGATGAAACAGGGTCACCGAATCGGGCCCGCCGGAGAGCGCGCAAAAAAGGCCGTCCCCTGCGCGCACCGGTGCAAGATCCGCGAAAAAGGCGGCGGCCGCCTGTTCAATACGCATCATTTCGGTCAAAAGCGAGGTTCATAAATCTGGTGTGGGCGCCGTCCCATCCCAGATTGACGGTGCCGACCTCACCGTGACGGTTTTTTGCCACAATGCACTCGGCGGTGGTGGTATCACTCTGCCCCTCGGTGTCATAGTAGGCCTCCCGGTAGAGAAACAGCACGCTGTCGGCATCCTGCTCGATCGAGCCGGAGTCCCGCAGGTCCGAGAGCATCGGCCGATGATCCCGGTTGGAGCTGCGCTCGGTGTTTCGGGACAGCTGGGACAGGCAGAGGATCGGGACATTGAGTTCCTTGGCCATGATCTTCAGGTTGCGGGTGATATCGCTGATCTCCTGCACCCGGGAGTCGATCCGGCGGCCGGAGTTCATCAGCTGCAGGTAATCGATGACCACCAGCCCGACATCCGGCTTTGCGGGGTCCTGGTTGAGCCGGCGCACCTTCGCTTTGATCTCCGGCACCGTGATGGCGGAGGTGTCGTCCATATAGATCGGCGCGCGGGCGAGAATATCGCTGGCCTGTGCCAGATCCACCCAGTCCTGTCCCGACAGGGTGCCGGTGCGCAGTTTCTGGCTGTCGATCGCCGCCTCGCTCGAGAGCAGACGGCTGGTCAGCTGATCCTTGGTCATCTCGAGCGAGAAGATCGCCACCGGGATCTTCTGTTTCTTTGCGACATTGGTGGCGATGTTCAGCGCAAAGCTGGTCTTGCCCATGCCGGGGCGGGCGGCGAGGATGATCAGGTCGCTGCGCCCCATGCCGGTGAGCATCTTGTCCAGATAGGTAAACCCGGTCGGAATGCCCAGATACTTCTCCCGGTCGGGACCGGAGATCTTCTGCAGCTGGTTGTAGGTGTCGATGATGGTGCTCGAGATCGGCTGCATCGAGCTCTGGTCCCGCCCCGAGCGGATCTCGTAGATCTTCTGCTCAGCGCTCTCGAGCAGAAGATCGGCGTCCGACTCCTCGTTCGCCTGCTCGAGGATCTCCCGCGCCGCCCCCATCAGCTGGCGGATCAGGTACTTCTCGTAGACAATTCCGGCATAGCGATCGACATTCGAGATCGAGGGCACCGTCTCGGCGAGGGTGGCCAGATAGACCTTTGCCTCATCCTCGGTCGAAAAGATGCCGGCGTCCATCACCGCGCTGAGCACTGTGACGAAGTCGATTGCCGCGCCGCCGGTAAACAGCCGCACCAGCTCGGCAAAGATCGCGCCGTTCTGCCGTGCATAGAAATGCTCCGGCCGCAGTTTCTCCACCAGCATCGGGATGCAGTCGTTCTGCAGCAGCGCGGCCCCGAGCACCGCCTGCTCCGCCTCCATGCTGTAGGGCAGCTTGACCCCCATGTTTTCAAATGTCAGGGACAGATTTTCCATCGGGTTTCCTCTGCTCTTTTCCGATTTGTCCGCCAAGGCCGCTTACTCTTCCACCGCGACGGTGATCTTTGCGCTCACACCGGGGTAGACCTTGATCTCGACCTCATACCGGCCAAAGTTCTTGATATCGGCATCCAGCACCACCTTGCGCTTGTCCACCGTGACCCCGGCAGCCTTGTTCAGCGCCTCGGCGATGTCCTTGCCGGTCACCGCGCCGAACAGCCGTCCGCCCTGGCCCGCCTTCGCCTTGACGACGACGGTGGTGCCACTGATCTTCTTTGCGGTCTGCTGCGCCTGCTCCAGTTCCACCTGCGCATGGTGCTGTTTTGCGCTCTCCTTGGTCTTGACCTCGTTGACCGCCGCCGCGTTTGCCGCAACCGCGAGCCCGCGGGGCAGCAGGAAGTTGCGGGCGTACCCGTCCGAAACCTCGACCATCTGATCCTTCTTGCCGGTTCCCTTCACATCCGCTTTGAGTACTACCTTCATTGTCTGTCTCTCCTTCTCTCAATCATTCTCTCTGCGCCGCGCATGAGCGGCATCCTCGTTCTCCTCCTGATTTTTGCGGTATTCATCGATCGCCGCCATCAGGTAGACCTTGGTCTTTTCCAGGCTGACATCCTTCATCTGGGCGCCCGCCATCGTCAGATGGCCGCCGCCGCCGAGTTTTTCCATGATGACCTGCACATTCAGCTCGCCGTAACTGCGGGCCGAGATGCTGACATAGCCGCCCATATCCATCGCCACAAAGCTGGCCTGCACCCCGTCGATCGAGAGCAGGTCGTTCGCCGCCTGGGGCACGATCACACTGCTGTCCGACGGGATCTTATCCGAGACCACGATCGCGCAGCCCTTATAGAGCACCGCCTCACTGACCAGCCTTGCCCGGCTGACATAGTTCTCCAGGCTGCCAGAGAACAGCCGCTTGACGTTCTGGGTCTGTGCGCCCATCCGGCGCAGATAAGCCGCCGCTTCAAAGGTGCGCACCCCGGCATTGATGACAAAGTCCCGGGTGTCCAGCATGATGCCGGCGAGCATCGCCTCGCTCTCGAGGGCGGTGGGCCGGTTCTCCCGCTCCCCAACATACTGCAGGAGCTCCGATACCAGCTCACAGGTGGAGGAGGCATAGGGCTCGTGGTAGAAGATGACCGCGTTGTCGATATGCCCGACCATCTTGCGGTGGTGATCGATGACCACCACATTCTTCGCCTTCCGGTAGAGGTCTGCGGACTCCAACAGATGCGGCACATGGGTGTCCACAATGATCACCAGCGTCTTTGCCGTGAGTTCCTCCAGCGCCTCTGCGGGGCTGATGAAATCATCTCCCCTGCCGTTTTCCCGCATCCGGGTGATCAGGCTGCCCGCAAAGGTGTGTTTTTCGTCCACCACGATCGCGGCGGGTTTCTCCATAATCATGCAGAACCGCAGCACCCCGATCGCGGCGCCGATCGCGTCGAGATCCGACATCTTGTGCCCCATGATCAGCACGCTGTCGCTCTGGCGGATGATATCGCTGAGTGCACTGGCGATGATCCGACTCTTGACCTTGGTCCGCTTTTCCACACTGCGGGAGACGCCGCCGTAAAACTCAAAGCTGCCGTCCGGGGTGCGGACCGCCGCCTGATCCCCGCCGCGGCCGAGCGCCATGTCCAGCGCGGTGCGTGCCATCTTTTCGCATTCCGAAAAGCTGGTGCCCCCGCGCCCGACCCCGATCGAGAGGGTGACCACCCCGTTGTCGTTGCTGATCTCCCGCATCCGATCGAGGATTGCAAACCGCCCCTCGATGATCTTTGCGATATGCCGCTCCTCCATCACCGCGAGATAGCGGGAGGAGGAGAGCCGCAGCAAAAAGCCGCTGGTGCCGTCGATAAACTTCTCGAAGACCCGGTCGATCTCGCCGGTCAGGGCGGCTCGCTCGCTGTCCTTGAGGTCCTTGAGGACATCCTCATAGGTATCCACCGTGATATGCAGCACCGCCGGCCGGCTGGCATGGTACTCTGCCGCCTCGGTCTTGAGGACGGTGTCGTCGACAAAATAGGCCACAAACAGGCCGTCGCCCTTGACGGTCCCACCCCCAAACACGGTAAAACTGTGGTCCCCGATCTCCAGTGCCTGGCCCCCGGTGCGGGAGACCTTTTCCGGATCAAAACCCGGGATGGTCTTGTAGACGCTCTGCAGGTAGTGTTCCTGTCCGGGCAGCACCCCATTGGCAAACGCCTCGTTGTACCAGACGATACTCTTTCCCGAGAGCACCAATACCGGCAGCCGGAGATTGGCCAGCGAGTGCTGGGTCAAACTGTCGTCATAGCCCTGACCGTGCAGCAGTTTTGCGATCAGCCGGCGCAGCCGCTTGATGTTGAGCAGCAGAACGACAAACAAAACCGCGAGCACCGCCGCCGCAATCAGCAGCATGACCGGGTTTGCGACCCCCAGCGCGATGGTCAGCCCCACACAGATCACCGAGAGGATCACCAGAACGATATCCACTGTAATGAGTTTCTTCTTCATAATGCCCCCAAAAGTCTGCCCCTCTTTTCCGCCGGCGCACCTGCGGAGCACCCCTGTCCGCTCCCGTTTCATTCTACGCCGTATGGAAAAAAAGTATAATAGCCCACAAGGAGATACTTGAGGCTATTATACTTTTTTTTGTGCTGAAATTCAATTCTATTCGACGGCAAACTTCTGCCTTGTCAAAATCAGACCTCCATGAGGATCGGCAGGATCATCGGGCTGCGCTTGGTGTTGCGGTAGAGCAGGTTGGAGAGTTGATCCCGCACCGCGCCGCGCAGCTCTTCGAGATTTCTCCGCCCGCCGCGCTGTGCGGCCTGCTCGATCACCTTGCGGGTCACCGCCTTGGCGTCGGCGATCAGCCCTTCGGCCTCCTTCATATAGACAAATCCGCGCGAGACGATATCCGGCCCGGAGACCAGCTTTCCGCTCGCGGCATCGATTGCCGCGACCGCGATGATCAGGCCGTCCTGCGACAGGTGGCGGCGGTCCCGCAGCACCACGCTGCCGACATCCCCGACCCCGAGGCCGTCCACCAGCACCCTTCCGGCGGGTACGGCGTCGGTGATCGCGATCTTGTCCTGGGTGATCGAGATGACATCCCCGATATCCGCGATGACGATATTTTTCGCCGGGATGCCGACCCCTGCCGCCGTGATCGCATGCTTTTTCAGATGTTTATACTCGCCGTGTACCGGGACGAAGAACTTCGGCTTGACCATGCTGAGCATCAGTTTCTGCTCCTCCTGGTAGGCGTGGCCGGAGGTGTGCACGTCGTACATGCTCTCATAGATGACCTCGGCGCCCAGCCGCAACAGGCTGTTGACCACCTTGGTCACCATCTTCTCGTTGCCGGGGATCGGGGTGGCCGAGATGATGATGAAATCCCCCTCCCCGACCCGGACATTCCGATGGCTGCCGCCCGACATCCGGGACAGCGCACTCATCGGCTCGCCCTGGCTGCCGGTGGTGACGATGACCAGTTCCTCGGGGCGGTAGCGGTGGATGGTCTCGATGTCGACGATGATGTTCTCCGGCGCGTGCAGATAGCCCAGCTCAAAGGCCATCGTCGTATTGTTGACCATGCTGCGGCCCGAGATGGCGACCTTGCGTCCGTACTTGATCGCCATGTCGATGATCTGCTGAATCCGCTGCAGATTGGAGGCAAAGGTTGCGATGATGATCCGCTTGCCCTCCGCCTGCGCGAAGAGGTTCATGAAACTGCGGCCGACCGACCGCTCGCTGCGGGAAAAACCCGGCCGCTCCGAGTTGGTGGAATCCGCCAGCAGCGCCAGTACCCCCCGCTTGCCGTACTCGGTAAAGGAGGCCAGATCGATCATCTCATCGGTGACTGGGGTGAAATCCACCTTGAAGTCGCCGGTCTGGATGATCACCCCGGCCGGGGTCTCGATGGCATAGGCAACCGCATCCGGAATCGAGTGATTGACCCGGATCGGGCGCACCGTCATGCAGCCCATCCGGATCTCCTGCCCGGGCTGAATCTCATGCAGTTCGGTCGAGCGAAGAAGGTCATGTTCCTCCAGCTTGTTGCGGATCAGCC
Source organism: Candidatus Pygmaiobacter gallistercoris (assembly GCA_019113125.1). Classification (GTDB taxonomy): domain Bacteria; phylum Bacillota; class Clostridia; order Oscillospirales; family Ruminococcaceae; genus Pygmaiobacter; species Pygmaiobacter gallistercoris. The sequence goes on from DXIA01000107.1 coordinate 17,121, forward strand.
CACAGGTGAGCCGGGTGGCATAGATCGGAATATTGATCTGGCGCAGAAAATAAGGCAGCGCGCCAATGTGATCCTCATGCCCGTGGGTAATCACCATACCGCGGATCTGGTCCTTGTGTGCGACCAGATAGGAGAAGTCGGGGATCACGAGATCCACCCCGAACATCTCGCTGTCGGGGAACATCGAGCCACAGTCCACCAGCATCATGTCCTTGCCGCACTCGTAGAGGGTGATGTTCTTGCCGACCTCGCCCAGACCCCCCAGCGGGATAATCCGAACCTCGGCCGAGCGGTTGCCCCTGCGCGGCTGACGGCGGGTCTTGGGCCGGGGCTGCGGCGCCGCGGCGGCCGCTGCGGCTGCGGCCGCTGCCGGGGAGGGCAGTTTCTGCCGGCGTCCCTGTGCAGGCTGGCGACCGGAACGGTTCTTTCCCTCCTGTTTTTCCTGGCTCTTTTTCGGCTGAGAGGCAGCCTTTTTCTGCTTTTTCTCCCCCTGCTGCGGCGCAGCCTTCTCCGCCGCGCCCTGCTTTGCCGTGTGGGGTCTGTGGGAATAGTTTCTGCGCTTTGGCTTTGCGCTCTCCGCAGTCTTCTCGGGCTGTTTCTTACCTGTCATCTCGTCCATTCTGTTTCCTCCGTTTTCAGGGACGACGAAGTCCAGCCGCTCTTTGTCATCATGGTGCAAAGCGCAACCCGAAGAAAAGCCCACCCTCTCCTGCCAAAAGGCAGAGTGCGCCCTTCCTGAATCCGTCTGCCGGCCCCAAACCGGCCTGCCGCAGCGGCTTTTTGTCTTCGTTCTGTCCGTTTTTTTGATGTTTTCGGCTCTACCCATCGGGCTCGCCTATTTTAAGCACACCTGCCGTGTGCATTCATCCAAAAGTACTGTGCCGCCGCCGTCCCGGGGACGGCGTGTTTTCTCTGTTTGGCACAAATAATCTGGTATCAGTATATCACAATCAACAAATTTTTCCTACTCCTTTGGGCAACTATTTTTTGATCGGCAATTCATTTTAAATTTTTCCCATTTTTCTCATCTGCTTTTACCAAACTATTGACTGTTTTGCCATAGATTATGCCGGTTCTTGTATCACCGACCGGTTCCGGCTATAATAAGGATTGTTCTTTTGGATACCAGATTACAGGAGAGAGAGATGAAACAGGTCACAATATTTACCGACGGCGCCTGCAGCGGCAATCCCGGCCCGGGCGGCTGGGGCGCGATTCTTCGCTACCGCGGCATCGAGCGGGCGATCAGCGGCGGCGCGGCAGAGACCACCAACAACCGGATGGAGCTGACCGCAGTGCTGCAGGCCTTCTCACTGCTCAAGGAGCCCTGTGAGGTCACCCTTTGCAGCGACTCAAAGTATGTTATGGACGGGCTCTCCAAGGGCTGGGCAGAGAGCTGGCGCCGCAACGGCTGGCGCAAGAGCGACAAGAAACCCGCCCTCAACGCCGACCTGTGGCAGCAGCTGCTGGAGGTCATCCGTCCCCACCGCATCCACTATCAGTGGATCAAGGGACACGCCGGCCACCCCGAGAATGAGCGCTGCGACGCGATGGCGGTGGCCGAGAGCCAGAAGTTCCGGGGGCAAAACGCCTGACAGGAGGAGGACAATGGGACAGACAGATCGAAAAGTTCTGGTCGCGCTCTCGGGCGGGGTGGATTCCGCCGTCTGCGTCCAGCTGTTGCGGGAGCAGGGATTTACTGTGTCGGCTCTGGTGCTCCGGTTTTCCGACGCGCACGACAAGGCGGTCGCCGCAGCGCGGCTCGCGGCCGACCAGCTCGGGGTGCCGCTGACGGTGCGGGACTGCAGCGATGCGTTTCGCCGCGAGGTGATCGCCCCCTTCTGCGCGGAATACTGCGCCGGGCGCACCCCAAACCCCTGTCTTGTCTGCAATCCGCGGGTCAAGTTCCGGCAGCTGTGTGAGGCCGCCGACGAGATGGGGATCTTCTTTGTGGCAAGCGGACACTACGCCAGAATCGCGCAGGAGGGAGAGGTTTTCTTTCCGCGCCGGGCGGTCAGCGAGGCGCGTGACCAGAGCTACATGCTCTACCGTCTGCCGCAGGAGATGCTGCGCCGCCTGCTGCTGCCGGTGGGAGAATTTGAAAAGCCGGAGATCCGCCGCCGGGCAGCTGCACTCGGCCTTGCCGCCGCATCTGCTCCGGACAGCCAGGAGATCTGCTTTATTCCGGACGGGGACTATCCCGCCTACATCGAGCGGCAGGGATACCACGGCGCTGCCGGCAACTTCATCGCCCCGGACGGGACGGTCCTCGGACCACATAAGGGGGTCCTGCGGTACACCGTCGGCCAGCGGCGCGGGCTCGGCATCGCGCTGGGCAGGCCGGTCTTTGTGCGCCGGATTTTGCCGGGCGGCGACATTCTGCTCGGCGATGCAGGCGAGGAGTTTTATGCCGCCGTCGCGCTGAACGATCTGATCGAGCGCGGCGCCGGTCTCGTGCCGGGTGAGCGGTATGAGGTCAAGATCCGCTCTGCGGCAAAGCCGGTGCCCTGCCGTGTTCTCCGCCGCACCCCCGACGGGGTGATCCTCGTCTTCGATGCACCCGCCCGCGCACCCGCACCCGGTCAGGCGGCAGTGCTCTACCGGGGCGATCTGGTAGTCGGCGGTGGCCCGATTTGTGAGATCTTTTCGGAGGTTCCGGATCCGGAATAGGCCGGAATCCTTCCATCTTTTTCCCTTTGCGGCAAAAAATTTAAATTTTTTCTCGCAGAGGGCTTGACTTTCCCATCTGTTTTGGTTATTATATTAAAGCGCCCTTCAGTTGGGGGCTGCCCGACAGAGGGGTATAGCTCAGTTGGTAGAGCAGCGGTCTCCAAAACCGCGTGCCGAGGGTTCGAATCCTTCTGCCCCTGCCATCTGGCCCGGTAGTTCAGTTGGTTAGAACGCTAGCCTGTCACGCTAGAGGTCGTGAGTTCGAGCCTCATCCGGGTCGCCATATGCTGTCTTAGCTCAGTCGGCAGAGCACTTCCTTGGTAAGGAAGAGGTCGTGCGTTCGAATCGCATAGACAGCTCCAAAAGAAAATCCCACAGATCAGGAAACTGGTCTGTGGGATTTTTTTATTCAGTTGGCCCCTGAATCAGTTCGAGATCCTCAAGCCAGACCCAGGAGTTAATACAGCTGAGCAGCGCCGTGCGCCCGCAGACCTTCAGCACCTTGTACTCCGCCTGCCGCACGCAGGGCGGAATCACCACACTGCTGTTCGCGTAAACCGTCGCCGTGCTGCGGATTTTCACCCTGCTACCCGGCAGGATTCTGCGCCAGGACGGCAGATGATTGTATCCCTCGCTCTTGATGATTGCGGGATAATCGCGGTAAGCGATGTCAAGATCTACCCGGCTGCCGATCCCGTCGATGACCCCCTGATCGGTGTACTGCCAGATTCCGTAAGGGCCGGTATACCGGATAAAGGACCGATAGTCCGCCACCCAGAAGTCAAACTCCTCCAGATCGGCAATATTGAGATAGTTCTCGACAAAGTTCGGGTTGCTGTAAAGCATCGGGTAGTATCCCGCATCCCGCACCCGGCCCAGAAAGGTCTGTGCGATACCGGTGGTCAGCTCCTTCCCCAGTGAACCGTAAATTTCGGTATTTTCAAGGTCGAACACCAGCGGCATGGTCAGGCAGTAGTTCTGCGCGATCGCCAGAAATTCTCCCGCCGCCTCGACGGCCGCCTGTTCGGTGCGGAGATAGCTGTAAAGATACACGCCGGTATCAATGCAGGTATCCGCGATCCCATTCATATTATTTTCGAACTCACTGTCAATGGTCAGTGTGCCGTCCCCGTTGGCATATCCCATCCGGACAAAGCAAAAATCGGGGCCGTTCACCTGCACCTTCTGCCAGTCGATGGTCCCCTGGTAATAGGACACATCAATTCCATAAAAAGCCATTGCATCCCCTCCATTCAGGATCTGCCTCAGCCTATGCAGCGCCGGCGCGCCGCGTTCCCCGCACACTCCCCCACCTCCCCTGCATAGATTGGGGCGAACACCCGTGTGTTCCGCAACAGAGATTTGGCGGCCGCTTGCCGAAAAAGCGGCGCCGCAGCTTGGGGGATTTCATTCCCGTCGGCTGCGGCAATAGGAGAATGTATGGCGAGATTTTTGTTTGATGCCGGCGGCACCGAGGACTGCGGGATGCCGGAGGGATGCGGCTCCGATCGCGGCTGTTTTTCCTGCATCCCAGCCGAAGAGGGCTGTCCCGTCCCCGGTCCGCAGGGACCGATCGGACCACAGGGGGAGCCTGGTCCCTGCGGTCCGATGGGCCCGCAGGGACCAAAGGGGGATCGCGGCGATCGCGGCTGTCCCGGCCGCACCGGCTGTCCCGGCCCAATGGGGCCCATGGGGCCGGAAGGTCCGATGGGCCCGCAGGGGGAAAAGGGCTGTCC
>DXIA01000108.1 GCA_019113125.1 Candidatus Pygmaiobacter gallistercoris
GGCAAACAGCACCATCAGGACCACCTGACTTCCCCAGCCCACAGGGTATCCGAGGAAGACAAAGTTGATGTTCCAGTCGATCGCCATAAAAATGATCAGATAGATCTGGCGGATGACGACCATGCCCAGAAGGGAGATCACCATGATCTGGAAGGAATAGCCGTACCCACGCAGCAGACCGGCCAGCATCGAGCTGAGGGCCATCAGCACATAGAACGGGATGATGATCCGCATCATGCTCACGCCGTAGGTGACCACCCCCGGATCCTGGTTGAACAGCCGGACGAAGAACTCCGCATTGATGAGGATCGGCAGGCCCAGCACCAGGATCGAGATGCCGGACATGATGCAGCTGGCCCAAAAGCCGGACATGACCCGCCGGTGCTGTTTTGCGCCGACGTTCTGGGAGACGTAGGTGGTGATCGCAAGCCCGAGGGCCTGGCTGGGCATGCTGACGAACTGGTCGATCCGGGTCGCAGCGCCGACACCACTGGTCGCCAGCGAGCCGAAACTGTTGATGTACCGCGAGATGAACATATTCGAGATCGACATCAGGCTCATCTGGATCCCGGCCGGAAACCCGAGGCTGATGACCTCCTTGGCGAGCTCCTTGTCGATGCACAGCTCCTTCACCCGCAGCGCATACCGGTCATCCATCCGCAGCAGCCCGACAAAGGTATAGGCCACCGAGGCCAGCTGGGAGATGACGGTGGCGATCGCCGCGCCGGCAACCCCCATGTAGAAGAAACGGACGAACACGACATCGAGGATGATATGCATCACGCTCGCGATGAAGATCGAGTTGAAGGGACTTCTCGAATCCCCCACCGCCCGCAGCACGCCGGCGGCGATGTTGTACAGCGAGGTGAAGAGCATCCCGACGATGTAGATGTTCAGGTACTCCACCGCGCCGTCAAAGACGTCCTCGGGGCAGCCGACCGCGTGGAGCAGCGGCTTGCTGAACACGATGCCGACCACCGTCACCGCGACGCCGAGGATGGTCCCCAGCGACACCGTCGTGTGGATCGCCCGCTTGAGCCGCTCGTAGTCCCGCGCGCCGTAGTACCTTGAAAAAATCACCGAAGCACCGGTGGACAGGCCGACAAAGAATCCGGTCAGCAGCATGGTGATCGAGCTGGTGGCGCTGACCGACGCCAGGGCCTGTTGGCTGACGAAGTTTCCCACCACAATCGAGTCGACACTGTTGTACATATTCTGCAAAAGATATCCCATAAAGATCGGGATGGAAAAGATGAGCAGCTGTACCCAGGGACGGCCCGTCACCATATCGACAGTTTTGGTCTTTTTCAAAATCTTGATCTCCCTTTCTCGATTACTCTTCCCGGATCTGCATCGCCTGATCCATCGTCTCGAGCGTCGTGTTCTTCTCCCTTCGCACCGGGATCTTCCGGTACCGGTGCAGCTCGAACACCGGCGCGGCCGCGCAGACGAAGAACAGCGCGGCGACAGCGGCCACGAGCGGGGAAAAACCGCTGGCGATGCTCCCAATCAGGCAGATCAGCCCCGCCAGCCCGGTGCAGATGGCCCGGGCGATCGGCGCGAACTCCATCATCCGCTCGACATCCTGATAGGTGATCTGGGTGGTGGGGTATCTGGCCGTGCAGAACTGAACCAGCCCGAACAGCTCCAGAATGTGCGCGCAGAGGGCCAGCACACAGGGCAGGTACACCGCCTTCCAGCTGTTGGCCACAATGTCCTGTACGCCGGCCAGGAGAAAGACAGCAAGGCTCAGCAGGCTGCAGCCGATCAGAAGGACCTTCTCCCGCTGCAGTCTGCCCCGCGGGAGATCCCAGTAGTACCAGGGCGCATAGTACACATACTTCATCGTGTACCCCTTTTTGTTCCGGGCGGGCACCGGCACCGCCGTGTAGCTCTCCTCAAACCGTTCCCGCAATGACTGTCTTTTTCCCATCTGCGACACTTCTTCCTGTTATCCCTTCAGGGTCCGGACCAGGGATACCAGCCTGCTCACACAGACCTTGAGATCCTGGATGTCCAGCGTCCCGTCGGCAAGTTCTTTTTTGATGTTCCGCGCATCGCACTCAAAGCCGGGCATCACCAGATCGTTGCCCGCCCGCATGCAGCCGGCGGCGGTGCAGGCCCCGTCGTGGACGGTGGTCCGCCAGTCGGTGCAGACGATGCCCTCAAATCCCCACTCGCAGCGCAGAATGCTGGTGCAGAGGGAGAATTTGTTCGCGGCGTGGACCCCGTTGAGCAGGTTGTAGCTCGACATCACGCTCCAGGGTTTGCCCTCCTTGACCGCGATTTCAAAGTTTCTCAGGTAGATCTCCCGCAGCGCCCGCTCCGAGACGATGCTGTTGGAGAAGTGGCGGTTGTTCTCCTGGTTGTTGCAGGCAAAGTGCTTGATCATCACCGCAAGGCCCGGGGTCTGCTGCACACCATGGGTGATGGCAGCGGCCATCCGGCCCGCGACGACCGGGTCCTCGGAGAAGTACTCAAAGTTGCGCCCGCACAGCGGGTTGCGGTGGATGTTCATGCCGGGGGCGAGCCAGACCGTGATGCCGAACTCCTCCATCTCGGTGGCGACCAGCCGGCCCATCTCGGCCGCGAGGTCGGTGTTCCAGCTCTGGGCGATCTGGGTGCCGGTGGGGATGGCGGTGCAATACTGGTAGTGCAAGACCTCCCCCTCGACCGGCTCGTGCTCCTCCTCGGTGGCCACCATCTGCCCCTCGGAGTAGCCCATCCGATTCTTGACCTTGATCAGCTGGCCGTCCTTCTCCCGGTATTTCGGCAGCAGCCGCAGTCCAGCGGGGCCGTCGGCCATCAGGATGCTCGGCAGCCCGAGCGACCGGGCACAGCGGCTGGTCTCACCGACCGCTCCGGGGGTGGAGGGGTCGCCGTTGAGGAAGACCCAGGTCCCATCCTTGCGCAGCTCCCCGTTTGCCAGCAGGATCAGCTGCTCCTCGGTCAGCTGGTCGACAAACGCCATCGTCTCGCTGCAGGCGAGCTGGCGGTTGGTGCGGTAGTCGACCTGCCGGGTGACAAACGCCCCGGCCGAGAGGGGCAGAACCGGAACCTTCTGCGCGGCGGCGGCGTCGGCGCAGCGCGCCCGCTTGTAGGCGTCCTTCGCCGTATCGGCCTTCCACTCCTCCATCTCGGCGATCCGGACGCACTCGTTCTGGGTGCGCTCGATCACCGTCTCCCCGTCCAGCTCGACCACCGCGGCGATGGCGGAACCGGCGAGGCTGTTGCCCACCCAGATGTAGTAGCTGCCCTGCTCGAGCACCCAGCCGGGTAGCGCCTCATCGTAGGATTTCAGATACTCGGCCGGCACCTGGATCTCCACCGTCTCGGACGCACCCGGCGCGAGCAGCCCGGTCTTGACAAAGCCGATAAGACGCCGGAACTCCTTGGCCAGCCGGCCCTCCGGGCAGGTGGCATAGACCTGCACGACCTCTTTACCGGAGAACCGGTCCCCGGTGTTGGTGACCGTTGCGCGCACCTTCAGGGTGGTGCCCTCGAGGGTCACTTCGTCGGTCTGGATTGCAAAGTCGGTGTAGGAGAGCCCGTAGCCGAACCCGTACCGCACCGGCTTGTCAAAGGTGTCGAAGTACCGGTATCCGACATAGATCCCCTCGCGGTAGTACTCCATGTAGGTGTTGCCGTCGTTGTCGGAGTACTCCTCGGCACAGGGGAAATCCTTGTAGTCATAGGTCCAGCTGTCCACCAGCTTGCCCGAGAAGGTCGCCTTCCCCCCGATCAGGGCGGCGAAGGCGTTGCCCGCCTCCATCCCCGGCATCCCCATGACGATCAGCGCGGCGATGTTCTTGTACCGGTCCATCACGGTCAGGTCGACCTGCCCGCCGGCGTTGATCACCAGCACGACCTTGGGGTAATAGGCACAGATCTCCCCCAGCAGCCGCTCCTCCTCTGCCGAGAAGTAGTAGTCGCCGGGCACCGCGCGCCGGTCGGCGTTCTCCCCGGCGATCCGGCTGACCACGAAGATCGCGGTGTCGGTGTCGGTGGGGACCACCGGGCCGCCGGCCGGCGGCTCGAAGATGGTGCTCGCAAAGATATCGAAGGACCAGCCCTTCTCCATCCGCTTTGCAACCTGCTCCTTCCACTGCTCGTTGGCCTTGGCGTAGGAGCGGTCGTAGTCGTCGAGCCAGTCGTCGGTGGTGATCCGGAACCCGGCATTCTTCAGCCCCTCATAGATCGAGACCACGCTCCGCTCGTTGACCCCGCCCGAACCGGTGCCGCCCTTGACCGTCCTGCGCGCGCCCCGCCCATAGAGGGCGACGGCGGCACCGGCAGCCAGCGGCAGCACCCCGTCGTTCTTCAGCAGCACCATCCCCTCCTCCGCCGCGAGGCCGCTCTTTGCGCGGTTTTCCTCCTCGCGGGCGGAGGGCTCGGGGTTGGTCGTTGCGAGATAGATGTTCTTTTCGTTTTCCATGATCGCAGCCGCACCTTTCGTCAGATTTTTCGTTTGCCCATCTTTGCGTAGTCATCGGTTCTGGGGATCCAGTCGAGGAACTTCTCCACCTCGATGTCCCAGAACCGCCACTCGTGTCCGTACTGCGGTATCTCGTCCCAGGTGACGTCGGCGCCCAGGCTGATCAGCAGATCCCGGAACTGGCGGTTGCTCTCGAACAGCCCGTCCTTGCCGCCACAGGAGAGGTAGGCCTTGGGGAACTGCTTTCCCGCCGCGGCCAGCTTTTTCGCCAGCATTTTGGGGTCGAACTGCGGCAGCTCGACCTTGGCGTCCGCCTCGTCCGAGAGCATCTCGTCAAAGCTCACCCCCGGCAGCATCAGCCGCGGCGCCGCCGAAAAGGTGCCGAACGCCGCGAACCGCTCCGGTGTCCTCAGCGCGTGGACCAGCGTCCCGAATCCGCCCATCGACAGCCCGGCGATGTAGGTGTCCTCCGGCCGGTCGGAGACCGGGAAGAGGCCGCAGACAAAGTCCGGCAGCTCCTGCGAGATGAAGGTGAAGAAGTCGTCGTCCCCCTTGGTGATGTAGGGCTTGTTCTCGGCCGAGATGCAGACCAGCGCGATCCGCCGTTCTTCGGCATACATCTCGACGTTGGTATACCCGGTCCAGGTGGCGTGGTTGTTGCCGATGCCGTGCAGCAGGTAGACCACCGGATACTTGGTCTTCGGGGTGTGCCGGCAGGTGGGGGCCGAACCGCTCAACCAGGAGGTCTCCGGAAAGGCGGGGGTCGGGATGACGACGGTCAGGTCGATCGCCCGGCGCAGCGTATAGGAGATTACATTGCAGCTGAATTTTGCCATCCGTCATCCCTCCTCACAGGTTGTTGATCTCTTTCACATGGCAGCAGGAGACGAAATGTCCCGGCGAGACCTCCTGCAGCCGCTCGGGGTTTTTGCAGGCCTCGGTCGCATAGGGGCACCGCTGCATGAACCGGCAGCCGGGCTTGGGGTCGATCGGGGAGGTGATCTCCCCCTTGAGCGCGATGCGCTGGTTCTTCTGGTGGATGTTCACCGACAGAATCGCCGACAGCAGCGCCTTGGTGTAGGGGTGATAGGGGTGCTTGAAGATCTCATCGGTGGGGCCGGTCTCGACCATCTGGCCCAGATACATCACGCAGATATCGGTCGAGATGTGCCGCACCACCGACAGGTCGTGGGTGACGAAGATGTAGGTGAGCTGGTACTTGTCCTGCAGGTCCATCAGCAGGTTGAGGATCTGCGCCTGGATCGAGACATCCAGCGCCGAGACCGGCTCATCGCAGACGATGAACTTGGGCATCAGCGCGAGCGCCCGGGCGATGCCGACCCGCTGGCGGCGGCCGCCGTCCAGCTCGTGCGGGTAGGAGTAACGGAACCGCTTCTCGATGCCGGCCAGATCCATCAGCCGGTCGGCCTCGGCCGGCAGCTGCTCGGGGGTGAACCGGCCGGACAGCTTGAGCGGCTCGACGATGGTGTCCTGGATCGTGAGACGGGGGTTGAGCGAGGAATAGGGATCCTGGAAGATGATCTGCATGTCCTCGCGCAGTTTCTTGAGCTCCTTCTTGTCGGGATGAGTGACGTCC
>DXIA01000109.1 GCA_019113125.1 Candidatus Pygmaiobacter gallistercoris
CCCCAGAATTTTGGATGGAGAAAGTGCGAAGAGCGGCCCCTCAAGCCTTGGTGGCTTGGGGGGCCGCTCTGAGTGCTTTCTACGCCAAAAGTCTACGGCAGAACCGTTGTTTTCTTATTCTGCCACACCTTTTTACCGTCCTTTTTTTGTGCTCAGAAAAGGAAGAGATCGATGAGGGCAAGGTGCAGCGGGTAGTAGAGATATTCGAGAAACTGCACCCCGCGCCCAGGGCGGCGCCGTCTGCCGTTGCAGCGGAAGATCAGCGGCAGTGCGAGCAGGCTGCCCAGCTGGATTCCGGCCTCGCAAAACAGGGTGAAGGGGTCGGCGGTGCCGATCAGCGGCAGCGCAAACCGCGCCGTATTGCAGAGGGTGAGCAGAAGAAACAGCACACCGCACAGCTGCCGCTCTTGCACCAGCGAAAAGAGGACGCACCAGCCCACCGCATAGATCCCCCAGTCCCCGAACTGAGAGAAAAACAAGAGCGGGATCAGCAGCATCACCCGGACCAGCGGATCCAACGAAGAGCGGATACAGCGGAGTGCGGCGAGAGAGAGCAGCAGCGTATAGGCCGCACTGAACGGCGCGCCAAGCGGGGTACCGGAGACCAGAAGGGAATAGGGAATCGCGGAGAGCAGCGCACAGCCGGCCAGCCGAAACGCATAGCGGCCCGCATGCCGGGTGTGCGCCGCGCCCTCGGCGAGCAGAAAACAGAAGACCGGCATCGCGATCCGGCCTGCCAGATGCAGCAGGGCCGCCCCCAAACTGACCGTCGGAAGAAAGGCCCAGGCGAGGTGGTCGGCGGTCATGGTGAGGAGTGCGATCATCCGGAGTTGATCGCAGGAAAGAGAAAACCGGGAAGATGCAAAGGGTTTGATGGCGATTTCCCCCTCTTTTTGATAAATTGCGAAAAGGACTGTCTCTATTATACACAAAGGAGCGGGTACTTGAAAATCGGAATTCTTGTGGTAAAATGGAGAACGGCCGACTTTGGTGACTGCGGCGGAGAAGGGAACCCTGCCCTTGGGGCGCAACGCCCCCGCGTTTCCCGCAGCACAGTTTGCGGCTGTCCCTCCCCGAGACGGGGAGACAAACCCGGTGGACCTGCGGCACCGCCGGGCTAAAATCTGCCGCCGGGCACGGGGCTGCTTTCCCCGCTGCTCAAAAGGAGTCAAGATGAGTCATTCTAAAGTTCAGGTAATGGCGCGCTGCGCGATGATCGCGGCGCTCTACACGGCGGTCAGCCTGCTGCTGGCCCCCCTTTCCTACGGTGCGGTGCAGGTGCGGATCGCTGAGGCACTCACCCTGCTGCCGGTCTTCAGCCCGGACGCCATCATTGGGGTCACGCTGGGCTGCCTGCTGACCAATCTGCTGGGGTCCTCCCCGATTGATGCGGTCTTCGGTACCCTCGCAACCCTGATCGCCGCGCTGCTGACCTGGAAACTGCGGCAAATCCGCTGGCGCTCGCTGCCGGTTGCCTCTGCGCTGATGCCAGTGCTGGTCAACGCGGTGGTGGTCGGCGCCGAGATCACCTTCTTCTTCACCGACGTGCCGGTCACCGGTGCGGTCCTCGCCTTCAATATGATCACCGTCGGCCTCGGCGAGGTGATCAGCTGCATGGTGTTGGGCCTGCTGTTGGTGCGGGGAATCGAGAAAAACCACACGCTGCGCAGCTTTTTCTGCGGCTGAGCAGTGAGCGGTTCGCCTGCAGGGGGGCGGCGCACGGTTGTTTTGGTTTGCAGAACTGAGCGATTTTGTGGTATAATTTTATCGTCGGCAAAGCCCTTCCGGTATGGAAGGGCTTTGCCTGGATCAAATTGTTGCGCACGCAACAATTATCGGGGGAAATCATGAGACAGCATCTGATGGGAAACATCAACACCATTGCCCGCTGTGCGGCGCTCTATCGGGACAAATACCTCGAAAAGGCGGAGATCACCGGCTGGCAGGCGCCGTATCTGCCGCAGATCTGCGCCTCGCCCGGCATCACACAGGATCAGCTGGCGGCGCGGCTGCATGTCAACCGCAGCAATGTGACGAGACAGCTGGCAATGCTGGAGGAGAAAGGATTTGTCCGCCGGCGGCGCAGCGACAGTGATCGGCGCGCGGTCGAGGTCTATCCGACCCAGCGCGCGCAGGAGGCGCTGCCGCTGGTCAAACAGGCATTTGCGCGGTGGCGGGAACAGCTGTTCAGCGACCTTGCGCCCCAGGAGCGGGAGCTGCTGGAAGATTTGCTGGAGCGGCTGGCACGCAGAGCGGAGGAGATCGGATGAAAACGATTGTAAAGTACATCAGGCCCAAGGCGGGCATCATTGCGTTTGAGATGACGATCAAACTGCTTGGCACTGCAATCGAACTGCTGCTGCCCTGGATGCTCTCGGTCATTCTGGAACGGTATGTTCCGGCAGAGGATCTGCAGGGCATTCTGGCCTGGGGCGGTGGAATGATGTTCTGCGCCGCACTCGCGCTCGGGTGTAATGTGGCGGCGAACCGGATCTCCTGCACCACCTCGCGGGATATCACCCGGAAGATCCGCGGCGACCTGTTCGCCAAGGTGACCCGGCTCTCCTGCCGGCAGGAGGATGCGTTTACCACCCCCTCGCTGATCTCCCGGCTGACCAGTGATACCTATAATCTCCACCAGATGCTGGACCGCATGCAGCGGCTGGGAGTGCGCGCGCCGATCCTGCTGCTCGGCGGGATCGCGATCACCCTCACGATGGAGCCGGTGCTCACGCTGGTGCTGATCGGTGCGCTGCCGGTGTTGGGCGTCGTGGTCTGGTTTGTCTCGACCCGGGGCATTCGGCTCTACACCCGCACCCAGCAGGCGCTGGACGGGATGATCCGCCGCGCACAGGAGAGCTTGACCGGAATCCGGGTGGTGCAGGCGCTCTCGAAAACCGAGTACGAGAGCCGCCGGTTTGACCAGGCGAATGTCGAGGTGGCACAGCGGGAATACCGGGCAGGACTGCTGATGAACCTGACCAATCCCGCGATGAACCTGACCCTCAACACCGGACTGACCCTGATGATTCTGGTCGGCGCCTACCGGGTCAATGCGGGGATCACCCCGCCGAGCACCATCATCGCTTTTCTGAGCTACTTTACCATCATCCTCAATGCGCTGATGATGGTCTCACGCCTCTTTGTGATGTATTCCAAGGGGGTGGCGAGCGGGGCACGGATCGCACAGGTGCTCGACGCGCCGGAGGAGCCGGTCACTCAGCCAAAGAGCGAAAAGAAGAAGGAGGACGCGTTTCTCTGCTTTGACCATGTCAGCTTTGCCTATGACAAGGTGGGCAAAGATCTTGACGACATCAGCTTTTCGCTGAAAAAGGGGGAGACGCTGGGCATCATCGGCCCGACCGGCAGCGGCAAGAGCACCCTGCTCGCACTGTTGCTCCGGTTCTATGATCCGGATGCCGGACAGATCCGGATCGGCGGGCGGGATCTGCGGGAGATCGACCCGGCGCTGCTGCACAGTATCTTCGGGGTGGTATTCCAGAACGATTTTCTCTTTGCCGGAGAAATCGGGGAGAACATCGACTTTGCCCGGGCGCTCAGTGGGGAGCAGATTGCCCGGGCGGCCAAAACCGCGCAGGCGGAGTTCATCGGGCCGCGCGGTGGAATGCAGTCGGAGATCGCATCCCGCGGCGCGGATCTCAGCGGCGGGCAGAAACAGCGGCTGCTGCTCGCGCGGGCGATGGCGGCGGATCCCGAGATCCTGCTGCTGGACGACAGCTCGAGCGCGCTGGACTACAAGACCGACGCCGCGCTGCGGGCGGCGCTGACCCGCGATTTTGCAAAGACGACCAAGATCATCGTGGCCCAGCGGGTCAGTTCGATCCGGTTTGCCGACAAGATTCTGGTGCTTGAGGACGGGAAGGCGGTGGGTTACGGCAGCCACGACCAGCTGATGCAGAGCTGTGAGAGCTACCGGGAGATCGCCGAGATCCAGATGGGGGAGGTGGAGTGAGATGAAAGAGGCAAGAGGACCCGGGCGGGGCGGGCCGAGCAGGGCGTTTGAGCGTCCGACTGCGGGGTCCGGGGTAATCATCCGGCGGCTGTGGCGGTACCTGGAACGGTATAAGTGGATGCTCGTCGCGGCGCTGATTCTCGGCGTCGGCGGCAATCTGCTCGCGTTGCTCGGACCGAAACTCTCGGGCTATGCGATCGACGCGATCCGCCCCGGCGCGGGCAGGGTGGAATTCGATACCGTCTTTTTCTATGCGAAGTGGATGCTGCTGTGCTACCTCGTCTCCGCTGTTTTCAGCTATCTGCTCGCCGCGCTGCTGGTACGGCTGAGCAGAAATGTGGTCAGTCAGCTGCGGCGGGATCTGTATCAGCACCTGATGAAGCTGCCGATCCGCTTTTTTGACACCCGGGCGACCGGGGATGTGCTGAGCGTGCTCTCCTATGATGTTGATACCGTCAGCGCCTCTCTCTCCAACGACCTCGCCCAGATGGTGACCAGCGTCGTGACGGTGGTGGGGTCCTTCTTCATGATGCTCACCATCTCGCCCCATCTGCTGCTGGTCTTCGCGGTGACCATCCCGGCCTCGATCCTCTTCACCCGGTACCGTTCGGCCCGGGTGCGGCCGCTCTATCGGAAACGAAGTGAGCAGCTGGGTGCGCTCAACGGGTTTGCCGAGGAGATGACCGACGGGCTGCGCACCATCAAGGCCTATGGTCGGGAAGAGGCGTTCTGGCAGCGGTTTGAGGAGAAGAACAAAGCGGCCTGCGACGCAAATTGCAAAGCCGACGCCTTCGCGAGCTCCACCGGCCCGACGGTGAACTTTATCAATAATCTGTCGCTCGCACTGGTCAGCGTCTTCGGCTCGCTGCTGTACATGGCGGGCGGGATCACGCTGGGCAATGTCTCCTCCTTTGTGCTCTACTCTCGGAAATTTTCCGGCCCGATCAACGAGTTCGCCAACATCATCAGCGAGCTGCAGTCGTCGCTGGCGGCGGCGGAGCGGATTTTTGCGCTGTTGGATGAGCCGACTGAGGCGCCGGATGCGCCGGATGCCGAGGAGCTCAGGGATGTCGTGGGTGCGGTTGAGATTCAGGGGGTCAAGTTCGGCTATGATCCCGGGCACCCGGTGCTGCGGGACCTGCATCTGAGCGCGAAACCCGGGCAGGTGGTTGCGATTGTCGGCCCGACCGGCGCGGGCAAAACCACCGTGATCAACCTGCTGATGCGGTTTTACGATCCCGATTTCGGCAGTATCCGGGTGGATGGAAAGGAGATCAAAACTCTGACCCGGGCGAGCCTGCGGCGCGCCTACTCGATGGTGCTGCAGGACACCTGGCTGTTTACCGGCACGGTGTTTGAAAACCTCAGCTACGGCAGGGAAGGGGTCACGCTGGAACAGGTGCAGCAGGCGGCCAGAGCCGCCAAGATCGACCGGTTTATCCAGTCGTTGCCGCAGGGATATGACACCGTGCTGCAGGATGGCGGCGCGAACATCTCGAAGGGGCAGCGCCAGCTGCTGACCATCGCCCGCGCGATGCTGCTGGACGCGCCGATGCTGATCTTGGATGAGGCGACCTCCAACGTCGACACCCGGACCGAACGGCGGATTCAGGCGGCGATGCTCCGACT
>DXIA01000110.1 GCA_019113125.1 Candidatus Pygmaiobacter gallistercoris
ATCGAGGAGTTCATGCTGCTGGCGAATACCTGCGCGGCCAAGATCGGCAAAAAGATGAAGATCCCCTTCCTCTACCGGGTGCATGAGCTGCCGGATCCCGACCGGGTTGACCGACTGAAGGAGTCGCTCACCGCGATGGGGTTGAACGTCGTCTTCGCAGGCGAGACCCCCACCCAGCTCGAGCTGGCAAAACTGCTGGACGACGCCCGCGGCACCAGCATGGAGCGTGCGGTGCACATCAATGTGCTGCGCAGCATGGCGAAGGCGAAGTACCTCAGCGAGCCCAAGGGCCATTTCGGCCTTGCGCTGCCGGACTACACCCACTTCACCTCCCCGATCCGGCGGTATCCGGATCTGGTGATCCATCGGATCCTCTCGGAGGCGCTGTCCGGTGTCTCGGAAAAGGAACTGGCCGGCAAGTACGGCGACTTTGTCGAGGAGGCAGCTCGCCACACCAGTGAGCGGGAGGTCCTCGCGATGGTCTCGGAGCGCAATTCGGATGACTGCTACAAGGCGGAATATATGGCGGACAAGATCGGCCAGGAGTTCGACGGCACCATCTCGTCGGTCACCAATTTCGGCATCTATGTCGAGCTGGAGAACACGGTGGAGGGTCTGGTCCATGTCAGCCGGCTCTCCAACGGGGAGATGACCCTCGCCAACAGTATGTCGCTGGTCGACTCGCTGACCGGAAAGAGCTACCGGATCGGCGACCCGGTCCGGGTCAAGCTGATCGGCGTCTCGGTCTCGGCAGGCAATGTCGATTTCGATCTGGTCAAACAATAAAAAGAAAACGGTCTCACGGGGTGGGACCGTTTTTTCATCTGACGAAAAAAACGGTGTTTTTTTGTCGAAGATATGATATACTGAATGTGTGTAATCTCTATTTTGGAAATATGAGTCAATGAAACGGAGCGAATGCCATGGCAGAGACGATCATTATTGTTGATTTTGGAGGACAGTACAACCAGCTGATCGCCCGTCGGGTGCGGGAGAACAATGTCTACAGCGAGGTTGTGCCCTACAGCAAGGCACTGGCCGAGATCAAGGCCAGAAAGCCCAAGGGCATTATCTTTACCGGCGGCCCCGCCAGTGTCTATGAGGAGGGCGCCCCCACCATCGATCCCGAGGTGTTTCATCTCGGCATTCCGGTGCTCGGAATTTGCTACGGCGCACAGCTGATGGCCTATCTACTGGGCGGCAAGGTGGTGCCCCCGGTGGCCCGGGAGTACGGCCGGGTTCCGGTGCGCGCCACCGGCGGCCTGATGGGCAGCATCATCTCAGAGGGCAACAGCTGGATGAGCCACGGCGATCAGATCGAGGCCATTCCCGAGGGCTTTGTGGTCACCGCAACCAGCGAGACCTGCCCGGTCGCGGCGATGGAGAACGCCGAGAAGAAACTGTACGCGGTGCAGTTCCATCCGGAGGTGCAGCACACTGAGTTCGGCAAAGAGCTGCTGCACGCCTTTTTGTACGATGTCTGCGGCTGCAGCGGCGACTGGACCAGCGCGGATTTTGTCGACCGCACCATCGCTGCGGTCCGCGCGGAGGTCGGCGAGGAGCGCAGGGTTCTCTGTGCGCTTTCCGGTGGGGTGGATTCCACCGTCGCGGCGGTGCTGGTCCACAAGGCGATCGGCGACCGACTGACCTGTATCTTTGTAGATCACGGCCTGCTGCGCAAGGACGAGGGTGATCAGGTCATGAACACCCTCACCAAGGAATTTGACATGAACATCATCCGGGTCAACGCGAAGGATCTGTTCCTGGGCAAGCTGGCCGGTGTGACCGAGCCGGAGAAAAAGCGGAAGATCATCGGCGCGGAGTTTATCCGGGTGTTCGATGCCGAGGCGGCAAAGCTCGGCAAGATGGATTACCTGCTGCAGGGAACCATCTATCCCGATGTCATCGAGAGCGGCGCGGGCGATGCGGCGGTGATCAAGAGCCACCACAACGTCGGCGGTCTGCCCAAGGATGTGCAGTTTAAGCTGCTCGAGCCGCTGCGGCTGCTCTTCAAGGATGAGGTGCGGCAAGCCGGCCGTGAGCTGGGACTGCCGGAGCAGATTGTCAATCGGCAGCCGTTCCCCGGTCCGGGTCTTGCGATCCGCTGCCTCGGCGAGGTCACCGAGGACAAGCTCTTCATTGTCCGGGAGTCCGATGCGATCCTGCGGGAGGAGATTGCCCGCGCCGGTCTTGACCGCGCGATCTGGCAGTACTTCACCGTCCTGCCCAACATCCGCAGTGTCGGGGTTATGGGGGATGGGCGCACCTACAACCACGCGGTCGCGATCCGCGCAGTCACCAGCGTCGACGGCATGACCAGCGACTGGGCCCGGATTCCCTATGAGGTGCTCGAGAAGATCAGCAGCCGCATCGTCAACGAGGTACCGGGGGTCAACCGGGTCGTCTACGATGTGACCACCAAACCGCCAGCAACCATCGAGTGGGAATAAAATGAATCGCCGTAAAAAGCCAGTATTTATGCGGGTTTACGGTGTTCGGAGAAGTCTTTTGATAACAATTTGATAACAGCCATACAAGAGCCATTATTCTTGCTGCCCAGTGGTTTATGGGTTGCGGAATGATAAAAGGCGGCTTGTGTGGCGAAAGAAATCCATATTAGAAAGCCCTTAGCTGTGGGTAATGATTCCATAGCTAAGGGCTTTTTGTCGTTTTTATAAGGTTGCCATAGTGGAAATTATAGCATTTTTTGTAAATATA
>DXIA01000111.1 GCA_019113125.1 Candidatus Pygmaiobacter gallistercoris
CAAAAAGAAAGTATAATGGAATCATCAAAATACGAGATGCCCGGAGATTTTCCGGGCATCTTTCGGGAGGGAACTGGAATGGACAGAATTGAACAAAAGATCTGCGACATCATCGACAGCAAGAAGGACGAGATCATCGCCTTTGGGCGGGACATCTTCTGCCACGCTGAGCTGGGTTATAAGGAAAAACGGACCAGCGGCAAGTTTGTCGAGGAGATGGAAAAACTCGGGATGAGCCCCGAGACCGGTTATGCGATCACCGGCGTCAAGAGCTACCTCAAGCCGAAGGGCACCGAGGGGCCGACCCTTGCGGTGATCGGCGAGATGGACGCGCTGCCCATTCCGAACCACCCCGATTCCTGGAGTGAGACCGGCGCCGCCCACTGCTGTGGCCACAACGCCCAGCTGACCGGCGTGGTCGGCGCGGCGATGGCACTGGCGGATCCCGAGGTCGCGGCCGCGATGGGCGGCAATCTCTGCTTTATGGCGGTGCCGGCCGAGGAGTATGTTGATGTCGCCTACCGCACCGGCCTGATGAAGGAGGGCAAGATCCGGTACGGCGGCGGCAAGTGCGAGCTGATCCGGGTCGGCGCGTTTGACGACATCGATATCGCGATGGGCCACCACACCTTCACCAACGGGGATTTTGGCATCTACAACAGCAGTTCCAACGGCTTTGTCAACAAGACGGTCACCTTCAAGGGACGCGCGGCGCATGCGGCGGGTTCGCCGAACGAGGGCATCGACGCGCTGAACGCCGCCACCGCCGCGATGGTCAACATCGCGCTGCAGCAGGAGAGTTTCCGGGATGAGGATACCGTGCGGGTGCACGGGTTCATCTCTGCCGGCGGCACCGCAGTGAATGTCATTGCCGACAATGTAACGATGGAATATTCGGTTCGGGGCAAGACTGCCGAGGCATTTAAAGATGCTTCGCTGAAGGTTGACCGCTCGCTCAAGGCGGCGGCAATGGCCACCGGCTGCGGGGTCACCATCGAGACGCTGCCCGGTTATATGCCCGGCGTGTCCAACCCGCATGAGGAGGTCCTCGACAGTGTGCTAAAGGATCTCACCGACGACAAGTACAACAAGCGTCAGGATATGGGCGCCGGCTTTCACATGACCGGCAGCGACGATTTCGGCGACGTTGCGACCCTGATGCCGCTGATCCACTTCTACACCGGCGGCTATACCGGCAGCCTGCACAATCCCGATATTCGGGTCACCGACGAGTATCTGGCCTATGTCGTCACGGCGAAGATCTTTGCGCTGACCGCCTATCGCCTGATGAAGGACGGCGCGGCGAAGGCAAAGGAGAACATTGCCGATTATAAGCCGAACATGACAAAGGAGGAGTATCTCGCCTTCATGGAGAGCATGCTCACCACCGAGGTTGTGGACCCGACCCCGCTGCCGATCGTCGGCAAGTAAACAATTTTCAGCCTGCGGCACACCTGATTTTTTGTCAGGTGTGCCGTTTTTTGGGGGAAATAGAGGAGAAGGCGGGCAGAATTTTTATTTTTTGCTGGACAATCCTGGAACCGGTGCTATAATAAGGACATTAAATACTTTGCGTTGACGCGTTGAAGTGACAGAATGTTTTTTGCGCCGGGCGCGGAGAAATTTGATAGGGGAGGAAGAGAAAGATGGACAAAATCGAGCAAAAGATCTGCGACATTATCGAGAGCAAAAAGGATGAGATCATGGCCTTTGGCCGCGATATCTTCTGCCATGCGGAGCTGGGCTACAAAGAAAAGCGCACCAGCGGCAGGTTTGTCGAAGAGATGGAAAAACTCGGCATGAGCCCTGAGACCGGCTATGCGATTACCGGTGTCAAGAGCTATCTCAAGCCGAAGGGCACCGAGGGTCCGACCCTCGCGGTGATCGGCGAGATGGACGCGCTGCCCATCCCGAACCACCCCGATGCCTGGAGCGAGACCGGTGCCTCCCACTGCTGCGGCCACAACGCTCAGCTGGCCGGCGTGGTCGGCGCGGCGATGGCGCTGGCGGATCCCGAGGTCGCGGCCGCGATGGGCGGCAACCTCTGCTTTATGGCGGTGCCGGCGGAGGAGTTCGTCGACATGGAGTTCAAGAACCAGCTGATGAAGGAGGGCAAGCTCGGCTACGGCGGCGGCAAGTGCGAGCTGATCCGGGTCGGCGCGTTTGACGACATCAACATCGC
This sequence comes from Candidatus Pygmaiobacter gallistercoris, assembly GCA_019113125.1. Lineage (GTDB taxonomy): Bacteria > Bacillota > Clostridia > Oscillospirales > Ruminococcaceae > Pygmaiobacter > Pygmaiobacter gallistercoris. The sequence goes on from DXIA01000111.1 coordinate 2,183, forward strand.
GCTGGGCCACCACACCTTCCCCGGCGCGGACTACGGTATCTACAACAACAGCTCCAACGGCTTTGTCAACAAGACGGTCACCTTCAAGGGCCGCGCCGCACACGCGGCGAGCGAGCCGCATGAGGGCATCGACGCGCTGAATGCCGCTACCGCCGCGATGGTCAACATCGCGCTGCAGCAGGAGAGTTTCCGGGATGAGGACACCGTCCGGGTGCACGGTTTCATCTCGGGCGGCGGCACCGCGGTCAACGTCATCGCCGACCATGTCACGATGCAGTATTCGGTCCGCGCCAAGACCCCCGAGGCCTACAAGGATGCTGCGGCCAAGGTCGACCGCTCGCTCAAGGCAGCGGCGATGGCCACCGGCTGTGGGGTCACCATTGAGACGATGGCCGGTTACATGTCCAACGTCGTCAACCCCCACACCGAGGTGCTGGAGAGCGTGCTGGACGACATCGCGGCCGAGGGCAAGTACACCAAACGCCGCGACCTGCTCGAGCACTCCACCGGCAGCGACGACTTTGGCGACGTCGCGACCCTGATGCCGCTGGTCCACTTCTCCACCGGCGGCTATGTCGGCAACCTGCACAACCCCGACGTCCGGGTCGAGGACGAATATCTGGCCTATGTCATCACCGCGAAGATCTTCGCGCTGACCGCTTACCGCCTGATGAAGGACGGCGCGGCGAAGGCAAAGGAGAACATCGCCGACTACAAGCCGGTCATGACCAAGGAGGAGTACCTCGCCTTCATGGACAGCATGCAGCACACCGAGGTGGTCGAACCCACCCCGCTGCCGATCGTCGGCAAATAATTCTCTGAGATTTACAAGGGCGGCACGCGCGTTCGTGCCGCCCCTTTTGCGCTATGGACAGCCGGGAACCTGCCGTGCTATACTTTTGCAGAGGGAAACAGGAGGTGCTGCGCATGGGACGCCCGACCGATATCAGCAGAGATCAGATTCTTGATACCGCCCGCACGCTTTTTTTGGAGCACGGCATCGCGGGAACCGAGATGAAGGAGATCGCAGCGCTTGTGGGAATCAGCCGCAGCTCCCTCTATCGCTATTTCGGCTCCAAGGAGGACATCGCATTTTGTGTCGCGGCACAGCTGCTCACCGCGCTGCAGCTGCCGGAGTGCGCGGGGGACCCGCAGCTGGACGGAAAAAATCAGCTGCGGCAGCTGCTCGACCGGATCGTTGCACTGCTGATCGCACACCGTAGAGAGGTGCGGCTGCTGGACGAATTTGATCAGCTGTTCACCGATCCCTACCCGGAGAGCGCGGCCGCACGGGACTATGTGCAGTTCAACAGGAATTTCTTTTTTGCGCCGGTGGAAAAGGCGCTGTTCCGCGGCCTGTCCGACGGCAGCCTCAGATCGGAACAACCGGTGCGGCTGCTCTCCCGAATGCTGACCAATACGCTGCTGGCGGCGGCACAGCGCACCCTGCCCCGCGCCGCGCATCTGCGGGAGGAACAGGGCTATGCCGAGGAATATCTGATCGGACTGCCGGCATTGTTGGTCGAGGGGCTGTCGGCAAAATGACAAAAAAATAAAAAATCTTATGGCGGATTGTCAATTGACAATCCGCTTTCTGCTGCGATAATTGAATTAGAGTTAAAAGACACATGTCTCATAACAAAAGGAGGGCATTTGATGAAACTCGATGTGGAGGGGATCCTGTCCCGAATGACGCTGGAGGAGAAGGCGGCGCTCTGCTCCGGCGCGGACTTCTGGAAGACCAAGGCGATTGAGCGTCTCGGCGTGCCGGCGGTGATGGTGACCGACGGACCGCACGGGCTGCGCAAGCAGGAGGGGGAGAGCGACCACCTCGGGCTCAACCAGAGTGTGCGGGCGGTCTGTTACCCATCCGGCGCGGGGCTGGCCTCAAGTTTTGATACCGCGCTGATCCGCAAGCTGGGCGAGACGCTCGGCGAGACCGCGGCGGGGGAGAAGGTACACACCCTGCTCGGGCCTGCGGTGAACATCAAGCGCAGTCCCCTCTGTGGCCGGAACTTTGAGTATCTGTCGGAGGACCCCTGGCTTGCCGGAGAGATGGCGGCCGCCTATGTGCAGGGGGTGCAATCCCGCGGGGTGGGCACCAGCGTCAAGCACTTTGCGGCCAACAACCAGGAGAGTGAGCGGATGTCGGTCAGCGCCGAGGTCAGCGAGCGGGCGCTGCGGGAGATCTACCTGACGGCGTTTGAAAAGACGGTGCGGCAGGCGCAGCCCTGGACGCTGATGTGCGCCTACAACCGGATCAACGGCACCTACTGCTGCGAGAATCCCTGGTTGCTGGATCAGCTGCTGCGCCGCGAATGGGGATTCGACGGGATTGTCATGACCGACTGGGGCGCGATGAATGATCGCTGCCGCGCCCTTGCAGCGGGCCTTGAGCTCGAGATGCCGGCGAGCGGCGGGGAGAACGACAAAAAGATCGTCGAGCAGGTCAAGAGCGGTGCGCTGGACGAGGCGGTGTTGGACGAGGCGGTGCGGCGGCTGCTGTGCTGGATCGCAAAGGGGATCGACCCACGTGAGCCCGCCCAGTCATATGATCGGCAGGCACAGCACGAATTTGCCCGCGAGGCGGCGGGCCGCACCGCGGTGCTGCTCAAGAACGAGGGGGTGCTGCCTCTCAAAAAGGGCGCAAAGCTCGCCTTCATCGGCGGGTTCGCAGAGCACCCGCGGTATCAGGGCGGCGGCTCCTCCCACATCAACAGCGTGCGGGTGACCAATGCACTGGAATCCTGCGCGTCGCTGGCCGAAATCGAATACGCCGAGGGTTTTGCCGCCGATGCGGATGAGAGTGATTCCGAAAAACTGCGGGCGGCGGTCGAGGCCGCACAGCGGGCGGAGTGCGCGGTGATCTTTGCCGGTCTGCCGGACAGCTACGAGTCGGAAGGGTACGACCGCACCCGTCTCGATCTGCCCGCCTGCCAGAACGAGCTGATTGCGGCGGTCGCGGCGGTACAGCCCAATACCGTGGTGGTGCTGCACAACGGCAGCCCGGTCACCATGCCCTGGCTGGACAAGGTTGCGGCGGTGCTCGAGATGTACCTCGGCGGCGAGGCGGTCGGCGAGGCGGAGGCGGATCTGCTCTTCGGCGCGGTGAATCCGTCCGGGCGGCTGGCTGAGACCTTCCCGCTCCGGCTGGAGGACACGCCGGCTTTTCTGAACTTCCCGGGCAGCGGCAAGAAGGTGACCTACGGCGAGGGAATCTATGTCGGCTACCGCTGGTATGACGCGCGGAAGATGGCGGTGCTCTTCCCGTTCGGGTACGGCCTGTCCTACACCACCTTTGCCTATACCGGCATCGAACTCGACCGCAATCGGCTCGCGATGGGAGAGAATCAGCTGACGGTGCGGGTGCGGGTGAAGAACACCGGCACCCGCAGCGGCCGGGAGACGGTGCAGCTGTATGTCCGCCCGGAGGATCACCATGACCGGCCGGTACAGGAGCTCAAGGGATTTGCCAAGGTTGCGCTCGAGCCGGGCGAGGAGAAGGAGGTCGTTTTCCACCTCGACCGCCGCAGCTTTTCGGTCTATGACGAGCGGATCCACGATTGGTATCTGCCCGCCGGGCGGTATGAGATCTGCGCCGGACCGCACAGCCGCGCGCTGCCGCTGTGCGCCGCCGTCGAGGCGGAGTCGGCGCCCCGCCCGCTGGTGGTGGATGAGACGACCACCCTCGGCGAGATTCTGGACAGCGGCCGCCGCTGCGCGGGGATCGATGCGGTTGCGAAGACCTTCGGCATCGGCGGAGAAGAGCCCTCCGGCGAACAGCTCGGCGCCGGTACCAACCAGATGATGCAGGAGATGATGCGGGGAATGCCGCTGCGCCGTCTTGTGACCTTCGGCGGGATGTGCTGGGAACAGATCGAGCAGATCGAGAAGGAACTGCAGCCGAAAGAGGATTGAGGGTACGAATTCAGAATACAGGCGGGCGG
>DXIA01000112.1 GCA_019113125.1 Candidatus Pygmaiobacter gallistercoris
AATAAAATAAACAAAAATGAAAAAATATTCAAAAAAGTATCGCATAAATATTCAACATAGGTTATAATGAAACCATTCCAGCAAGGAAGACACAAGGAGGGCGGTTCGATTGGGTATCTGGGAAATCCTGACGCAATACGATCAATATTTTCTGCGAGGGACGCGCACAACAATCCTGATTTCACTGATCACCGTGTTCTTCGGCTTTCTGCCCGGCTGTGTGATCGCACTGCTCCGGCTTTCCAAAAACCGATTGCTCCATGGATTTGCGGGGCTCTACATCACGGTGCTGCGCGGCACCCCGGTGCTGGTACAGCTCTACATTGTATATTATCAACTTGACTTTATCCCGTTCCCGAAGGTAACGGTGTTGGATGTGGCGCTCGACCGGGCGCTGGCGATGGGGCCGGACGTCATGCTCTTCGATGAGCCGACCAGCCTCGATCCTGCCCGATGCGCTCGGCCAGTCGGCGGGGGAGCGGGAGGTCAATCTGGTCGCGATCCTCGACGGCTATTTTGGCCAGGGCGCGCACCACCTGAATGTCAATGTCATGAACCGGCAGGTGCTGATCGACGCGATGGAGCATCCCGAGCTCTACCCCACCCTGACCATCCGGGTGTCGGGTTATGCGGTCAACTTCCATCGTCTCACAAGAGAGCAGCAGCTGGAGGTCATTCATCGCACCTTCCACGAGAGAATCTGACAAAAAAACGCCGTTTCCGGTAAATCCGGAAACGGCGTTTTTCAATCCCGTCAGCGGGGGACACAGAGCAGAATATACCGGTCGGCGTCGGAGTAGCCCGCACAGGTGATCAGCGCAATCAGCGGTTCCGCGCCGTCCCAGCGGGTCGCGGCGGAAAAGGTGGAATGGGCGGCGGCATAGTCCGCCATCGCCGCCCGGTTTTCGGCCAGGTCGTACCCGCTGTCCACCCATTGCTCTGCCGGGATATAAAAGCCCGCGACCGGGCAGAGGGTGAAGACCTGCTGCGGGGTCTCGAGGGTCAGGGTGGGATGCTGGTCGAACCAGCGCGGATCGCTGTAATTTTCGATCAGGGTGAACATCGAGTCGTCGTTCATGTGATGCCCGTAGACCAGTGAGAGGGCACCGAGAAAATCGCTCTCGCTGCGGTAGTCGAGAAACACCGAACCGCCGATGTTCCAGCGCCCATCCGGCAGCCGGCGCAGATAGTAGTCATTGTCCGCCGCCTGCATGATCGGATAATCGATGACCGTGCCCGCGCAGCGGATCCAGCCGACCGCATCGGGGTAGCGCTGCTGCAGCAGGGAAAAATCGATGGTGTGCGGTTCTCCGGCGCTCTCCTCACCAGAGGAATCCGCTGGCTGGGTCATCTCGCTGCGGATCGAATCATAGTTTTTTGCGCTCTGCCGGTAGGCCAGCAGGATGCTGCCGACCTTGAAAAGGCTGAACAGCGCAACGCCGGCAAGGGTCAGCTCCAGAAGGAGAAACAGCAGATGCCGAAGATTCCGCTTTTGCTTGTCGTTTGCCTGTTTCATCCGGATCCCTCCTGAGGGGCAAGATCCCCAATGCAATTTTACCAGAGCGCGAATTCCCTGTCAATCCGGCGGATCAGAAGGTAATCCGGTCTGGGGCGACCCGGTCCGCCTCGGTCACCGGCCGGATCGGGCGGCAGGGGGCGCCGGCGGCGACCATCCCGGCGGGAATGTCGTGGGTGACCACGCTGCCCGCGCCGATGACCGCCCCCTTTCCGATGGTCACCCCGCCGCAGACCACCGCGTTGGCGCCGATCCAGACGTTCTCCTCCAGCGTGATCGGGGCGGAGGTGCCGATCCCCTGCGAGCGCTGCTGCGGGTCCACCGAGTGGCCGGAGCAGGCCAGACACACGCCCGGGGCGATGAAGGCGCCCGCGCCGATCTCGACCGGCGAGGTGTCCAGAATGACGCAGTTGTAGTTGATGACGGTCAGGCCGTGGGTGTGGATGTTGAACCCGTAGTCACAGTGAAAGGTCGGCTCGACAAAGGTCAGTGGATGGCAGCTGCCGAACAGCTGCTCGAGCAGCTCCCGCCGCCGCTCCGGCTGATCGGGCGGGGTCTGGTTGTACTCCCAGCAGAGCCGCTGCGCGTTCTGCTTGAGCTCGGGTGGAATGTTGAGATTCTGCCCGATATATGCCTCGGGCCGGGTCAGGATTGCCTTGTAATCCATACATACTCCCTATTTCAAATTCAGGTTGCGGTAGCGGTTCAGACAGGCAAAGATCTCCTGCGGCCGCGGCCGGGCGAGAAACGCGACGGCGCGATCCGACTCACACAGGGCCTCGAGTCCCCGTTGGTCCATCAGCGCCTCGAGCGCCGCCACCAGCTGCCGCATCGCCCTTTTGCCGTCCATCAGCCGCTGCTCGGCATAGACAAGACAGCGGCCGAGCGCCGCGGTCTGCTCGGGATCGGCAAGCTGCTCCACACAGCGCAGATCCAGCGGCTGGCGCCCGATTGCGAGCTCCCGCTGCCCGACCACCTTGAGCTTGAGCCGCTCTCTGCCCGAGAACTCCGGCGAGGGCAGCGGCGCGCGCGCAAAGCGGGGCGGCTGGGCAGGCGGCAGCGGCGCAGGGGAGAAGGGGACCGCCGCCGCCTCCCGTTTGGCCGGCGCGGTGATCTCCCGCGGCAGATACTGCTCCATCTGGATGACCCGGTCGGCGACATGAAAAAAGGCCCCCGAGCTGCCCGCAACCAGAATCGTCGAGATCCCCCAGCGGTCATACAACTCCCGCACCCGGTCGAAGAACGGGGTGATCGGTTCCATCTGCCGGCAAACCACCCGCTGCATCAGCTCATCCCGCACCATAAAGTTGGTGGCGCTGGTGTCCTCATCGATCAGCAGCAGCCGGCTGCCGGCCTCGACCGCCTCGATCAGGTTTGCCGCCTGTGAGGTGCTGCCGCTGGCGTCCTCGGTGGAAAAACGGACGGTGTCCTTGCCGCCCGGCAGATCGTGGATGAAGGCGGAGATGTCGGTGCAGCGCACGCTGCGCCCGTCCTCGGCCCGGATCTTGACCGCGGTGTCGTCGGTGATGACGTACTCCCGTCCATCTCCCGCGATGTGGTTGTAAACCCCCTCTTCCAGCGCCCGCAGCAGGGTGGATTTGCCGTGATAGCCGCCGCCGACAATCAGGGTGATGCCGCGCGGGATCCCCATCCCGGTGATGCCCCCGCGGTGGGGCAGGGTGAGGGTGACCTCCAGTTCCTTCGGTGCGCGGAAAGGCACCGCGTCCCGCATCGGCCGGGCCGAGATGCCGGAGGCGCGGGGCAGGATGCTGCCGTTTGCCACAAAGGCGCAAAGCCCCTGTTCTTTCAGCGCCGTGCGGATCGCCTGCTGATCCTCCGCGAGATCCGCCACCGCCTGCAGCCGGGCGGGGTCCCAGCTGCGGTAGCACAGCGACCGCTGCACACAGCGGGGCAGCAGGTCAAAGAGAATCTTCTCAAGCTCTCCGGCATTGATGGTCCGCCCATTGGCGGGAAAACCGACCTCCAGCCGCAGCACAAGATCCCCGCTGGCCGGATCGATCCGGCAGGCGGTCCGCTCGAGTACCTGCGGACCGCACCGACTGACCGAGACAAGACCGCTGTGCCCCGATCCCTTCGCCTCAAAAGAGACCTCCCGCGCAAGCTCGCCAAACCGGCGCAGCAGCGCATCCGCCAGCGCGGTCCGCTGGCAGGGCAGCCGGTAGAGCGCTGCGGGAAATCCGGCCTCGCTCCCCCGCAGCCGGATGCTCAGCCGGGATGGGGAGGCAAACGGATCCCCCTGCACGTGATCGATCGAGAGCAGATATTCGGGAAATTGATAACTGCCTCGTGTCTCCTTGTAAGCGGGATACCCCCTGTGATCGATCCGGGCGAGCAGCCCTTTCAGCTCATTTGCACTTTGCATGGACCTTTCCCTCCGGTTTTGCCGTCAGATTTTTGGCAGACAGTCTGAGCATACCCCTTTTCCCGCCGGTTGTCAAAATTTTGAGGGGGGAATGGTTGCGCCAAGCGAGCTGTTCTGATAAAATAAATACAAATATATCAATTTGTATTTATTTTGGGAGAGGATAGAGAATGCCAAAGGTCGGATATTCTGAGGAGGAGCGGGAACAGATTCGTCAAATGCTGGTCACAACGGCCCTGGACCTGATGGCAAAACAGGGGATTCGGCACACGACACTGGAACAGGTTTACAGCGCGGTCGGAATTTCCCGAAGTTTCTTTTACAGTTTTTTTGCGACCAAGGAGGATCTGATTGTCGAAACACTCTATCAGCAGCAGCCGAAAATCCTCGCCTACGCGCGCCGCCTGATGGAGGACCCGTCGCTTGACTGGCGGGAAGGGGTGCGCAGCTTTCTTTCTGCCTGCTGCTATGGTGAGCGCAGCGGCATTGCGGTGATGACGGTGGAGGACCAACAGCTGCTTTTTTCGAGGTTGTCACAGGAAAGCCGCCGGACCTTTCGACAACGCCAGCGCCAGCTTTTCGGTCAGCTGCTGGAGTGCTTTGGCGTCCGGGCGAGCAACGCGCGAATTGATCTTTTTACCAACATCAGTCTGACCGCGATGATTGTGCGCCACGCAATCCCGGATACTTTGCCGTTTTTTGTGCCGCAGGCAGCGGAAGAAACGGTCCGTTTTCAGATTGAGGCAATTTTGAATACCTTGGAACAGATGCGCAAGGAATCTCTCCAATCATAGGGATCTTGCCGGCAGAGCGGCGGCGCGGCCGGCTTTTTTATCCCCACAATAAACACAAAACAGACAAAAAGTTTTTATTTTTGACAAATCGTGTGTCGCGCGGCGCAGCCGCGTCAAAAAGTATAGCAGGAGGTAAAAAGATGGGATTATTCAGCGGATGGTTCAAAGGACCGAAAATCGACACAGCCAAGAGCGAGGCAAATGCAAAAAAGATGCGCGCACTTTTCGACCAAGCGGTGCAGAACGGGCAGGAGTATCGGCTGATCTTCGGCTACACCGAGGATGTCAGCCGGTTTAACTACGGTTTCGTGCACGGCAGCAAGACGAAAATCGGCAATCTGATTGTCGGCTGGAACGAGGCGGCCCAGACCATTGTGGTGGTGCCGACGGTGCCGGATCTCTCGGGCTGCGGAGAGCCCGTGTTTTATCGCAGAGAAGAGATCCTCAAGGCCTATCGCAACCGGTATCCCACCGACGCATTCGTCATCTATCCCGACCGAAAGGGCTATCTTGCAATCAATGCCTATGATTGGCTGGATGATGAAAAGCTCTATGTCTATCTGGAACAGGAGCAGGAGCTGGCCGCTTTTACCGCATTTTTCACCGAGCGGTTTGCCAAGAAATAAAAAAACAGGAGCGGAACACAGCATGCTGTGTTCCGCTCTTTCAGCGCGCGATCCGGTAAAGCTGGCCGATCACAAGACAGCGGGATGCATCGCCATGTCCGACCTGCTGGGTCTTGGCAATGGGCAGATCCCGCCGCCCAATGACATCGGCAATCAGACGGGCCGCCCCGGCGGGGGAGAGCTGCTCCTCCAGCTGGGTAAAGGTCCCCAGCAGCAACCCCGCAATCTGATCGAAAACCCCCATCTGCTCGAGCTGGGACAGATAGGTGACAACCTGCGGGGGCGTCCCGTGCAGCGCCTCGAGGAAGAGCAGCCTGTCCGAAAAATTCGGCAGATAGCGGGTGCCGGCGAGCTTGAGCAGGCAGCGCAGATTGCCGCCGACCAAGGTCCCCTCCATCCGGGTCCCTTGTATAAAATGCCAGTCTGCGGAGTAGAGATCCTCGCCCTCGCCGAGCACCGACGCGGCAAACCGGCGGCGCTGTTCTGCGCCGGATGACCCCACCAGCGTGCGAATCTGGAACAGATGGGCGGGCTGGCCGGTCATCGCAAAAATTGCATTGACCAGAACGGTCAAATCGCTGTATCCGAAAAACGGCTTGGGATTTGCCCGGATTTGTTCCCAGTCCAGCCGGGGCAGAATTTCATTTGCAAGGTCGCCGCCCGAGAGGTCAAAAATTGCCCGGATCCTGTGGTCGGCATAGCAGCGCATCAGCGCCGCGGCGCGGGCGGTGGGATCGGTCCGAAAGCCGCCGTTTTCTGCAAAGATGCAGTCGCTCACAACCGGGACCAGCCCCAATGTTTTCAGCTTGTCGCAAAGGGCGTCGATCTCCGCTCTCCGGCTTGTCTGCAGCGGATTGGAACAGGCAACCAGCCCGACATGATCGGTGGGGTGCAGCATAAAAGCCTCCTTTGAGCGCCCGCAGGGGGGCAAAAAAATCCCCGGAACATCTTTCGGAAAAGCCTGATCCGGGTGATGCGGTTCGACTGTACTGTCAACCCAATTTTATCATGCCGCATAGCAAAAGGCAACAAACGGGCAGGCGCCTTTGATGTCAAGGTGGGGGTCGAGATACAAGCAGATCCTCGATCATCTCCTGATTGCCACGCAACCCGACGTATGGTATGATGGCAAGAGGACAAGGAGGTGCTGCGATGCCACTGCAGATTGTGCGAAACGATATTACCACCATGAAGGTGGACGCCATCGTCAACGCCGCCAACGAGAGTCTGCTGGGCGGCGGAGGGGTGGACGGCGCTATCCACCGGGCCGCCGGGCCGCAGCTGCTGGCCGAGTGCCGCACACTGGGCGGCTGCAAAACCGGGCAGGCCAAGATCACAAAGGGCTACCGCCTGCCCGCCCGGTTCGTGATCCACACCGTCGGTCCCATCTGGCGGGGCGGCAGCCACGGGGAGCGGGAGCTGCTGATCTCGGCCTATCGCTCCTCTCTGGAGCTGGCTGTAGCCCACCGGTGCGAAACCGTGGCGTTCCCGCTGATCTCCTCCGGTGTGTACGGCTACCCCAAGGACCAGGCCCTGAAGGTGGCGGTAGATACCATCGGGGATTTTCTGCGCACCCATGATATGACGGTGTATCTGGTGATCTTCGACCGGGCCGCCTACACCATCGGCGGCAAACTTTTTTCGGAGATCGCCGCCTATATCGATGACCGCTATCTGGATGCCCACACCGACAGCAGGGAGACCCAGCGCCGCCGGATGGCCATGGCCGCTGAGCCGATGGAGGAAGAATCTGCGTTTTCCCCCTGTACCATGGCGCCCTCCGGGCTGGACGAGGCCCTCAGCAAGCTGGATGAGAGCTTTTCACAGATGCTGCTGCGAAAGATCGACGAGCGCAGAATGACCGACGCCCAGTGCTACAAAAAGGCCAACATCGACCGCAAGCTCTTCTCCAAGATCCGCTCGGATATCCATTATAAGCCCTCCAAGCCCACCGCCATGGCCTTTGCCATCGCTCTGGAGCTGCCGCTGGAGGAGGCCCGGGAAATGCTGGAAAAGGCTGGCTTTGCCTTTTCCCACGCCAGCAAGTTCGACATCATTGTGGAGTATTTCATCGCCCACCGGAACTATAACATCTTTGAGATCAACGAGGCCCTGTTCGCCTTTGATCAGAGCCTGCTGGGAGGGTGAAGATGAACAAGCACACTATGATCGATAGGTTTTCAGTTCTGTCGGCTCTTTTGGGATTGGCTTTACTGCTGGGCGTAATCCTATCCGGAGCTGCATATCCCCACCCACTTTTTCAGATTGGGGCGCCAGTGGGACTTCTGTTTGTCTTTGTGAGTGTAGCTCTGCAATTTATCAGCTGGATTTTGGAGATCTGCCATGGCGTCAAAGAAAAGCAATACCGTTTTGTAATTGTGATTGTTCTGCTGGGTCTGCTCGTTATCTGTCTGCTGCTAAGCGGGCTCTGATGGCG
>DXIA01000113.1 GCA_019113125.1 Candidatus Pygmaiobacter gallistercoris
CATAGAGGGTGCTGGGATCGCCGTAGAGCCCGTCGTTGAGGGCGCCGACAATCGTCATCGCCCCGACGCAGAAGATCAGCGTCCCGTTGACAAAGGAGGCCGCGACCCCCGCGGTGCCGACCTTCCGCTCAACCCAGCCGCCGAGCCGGGTGAGCCGGTCGTCGATCCGCAGCAGCTCGCCGGCGAGCATCCCGACCACCAGGCTGACGATCAGCAGCATCTCGCCGGAGGAGGAGAGCGCACCGTCCTCCGAGACGGTGAACATCGCCCCGATTACCCCGTTGAGCCCCAGCACCAGCACCGCCACCCCGAGCGCCTTGTGGATCGACTCCTCCAGCGCGGGTTTCATCCCCCGGCCGAGCGCCATCCCGACCAGGCCGCCCGCCACCACCGCGGCGGCGTTGACAAGGGTTCCCATCATAATCACACCAATTCCTCCTTTTTAATTGACCGCGGTGCCCCCCGCGGCGTCAAACAGTCTCGCCAGCGCCCCCCGCAGCGCCGGATGGGCCGCGAGATCGGGGTCGGCTGCGAGCAGATCCCCCGCCTCCTTCGCGGCGGTCTCGATCATCGCGGCGTCGGCGGCGACATCCGCCACCCGCAGCGTCGGCAGCCCGTGCTGCCGGCGGCCGAAGAAGTCCCCCGGCCCCCGGTGCTCGAGGTCGTACTGGGCGACCGCGAACCCGTCGGCGGTGCGGCAGAGGAAGGCCAGCCGCTCCCGCACCGATTCGTTGTCCTTGTCGCTGACCAGGATGCAGAAACTCTCGGCCGCGCCCCGGCCGACCCGGCCCCGCAGCTGGTGCAGCGCCGACAGGCCGTACCGCTCGGCGTTCTCGATCACCATCACGCTGGCGTTGGGCACATCCACCCCGACCTCGACGACGGTGGTGGAGCAGAGCAGGTCGATCTCACCGGCGGCAAACCGGCGCATGACCTCCTCCTTCTCGGCGGGTTTCATCCGGCCGTGGAGCAGCCCGATCCGCCGCCCCGGCAGCAGCCTTTCGGCCACCGTCTCCTTGTAGGCGGTCACCGCCTGCAGCTCGGCGCCGGCCCCCTCCTCCTGCTCGATCAGCGGGCAGACGACAAAGACCTGCCGCCCCGCCGCGATCTGCTTTTCGAGAAAGCCGTACATCCGCCCCCGCAGCCCGCTGCCCACCGCGATGGTCCGCACCGGGGTGCGGCCGGGGGGCAGCTCGTCCAGCACCGAGACGTCCAGCTCCCCGAAGAGCAGCAGGCTCAGCGTCCGGGGGATCGGGGTCGCGCTCATCACCAGCAGGTGGGGGTGCTGCGCCTTGCCGGCGAGCAGCCCCCGCTGGCGCACCCCGAACCGGTGCTGCTCGTCCACCACCGCAAAGCCGAGATGGGCGAACTGCACCGCCTCGCCGAGCACCGCGTGGGTGCCGACCACCAGCTGGGCCTCCCCCGACGCGATGGCGGAAAGCAGCCCCTTGCGGGCCCTGCCCTTGACCGAGCCGGTCAGCAGCGCCACCCGGACCCCGAGCGGGCCGAGCATCCGGTCGAGGGTCTCGGCGTGCTGCCGGGCGAGAATCTCGGTCGGGGCCATCAGCACGCTCTGGTAGCCGTTTGCGGCCGCCATCGCGATGCCGGCGGCGGCGACGAGGGTCTTGCCGCTGCCGACATCCCCCTGCAGCAGCCGGTTCATCGGGGCCGCGCCGCAGAAGTCCGCCGCGATCTCGGCCACCGCCCGCCGCTGGGCGCCGGTGGGGGAGAAGGGGAGAGCGGCATAGAAGGCCCCCGGGTCACAGTGGGTCATCGGGGCGCCGGCGGCCAGCCGGTTGCGGCTGCGCAGCAGTTTCATCCCGAGCTCGAGGCAGAACAGCTCCTCAAACGCGAACCGCCGCCGGGCCTGCTGCGCCTGTGTCTTGTCCGCCGGCTGGTGGATCCAGCGCAGCGCCGTCGCGAGGTCCGGCAGCCGCCAGCGGGCCCGCAGCGGCTCGTCCAGCGGATCCTCCAGCGCGTCCGGTTCGAGCTCGGAAAGGGCGGCGGCCACCAGCTTTGCGAGGTAGGCCGAGTTGATCCCCTGGGTCTGGTGGTAGATCGCCGTCATCCGCTGCGGGCCGTCGGCCGGCAGAAAGACCGGCGCGGTCATCTCCCGCCGGCCAAACCCCCCGCCGACCCGGCCGTAGAACAGGTAGTCCCGGCCGGGCAGCAGCCGCTCCGCCGCCCAGGGGCTGTTGAAGAAGGTGATGGTCAGCCCGGCGCTCTCGTCCCCGGCGCTGACCCGGTAGAGCATCCGCCCGCCCGAGATCCGGGCCGGGGGCTGCCGGCTGTAGACGGTCGCCCGGACGACGCAGGGGGTCTCGTACGGCGCCTCGAGCACCCCGCAGGGGCTTGAGTAGTCGATGTAGTCCCGGGGGTAGAACCGCAAAAGGTCCTCCACCGTGACGATGCCGAGCTTTGCCAGCTGGGCCGCGCGCTTCTCGCCGACCCCCCTGAGGTACTGAACCCTGTCCTCCCGCCGCAACATTCAGCACCCCTCCTCCATCTCTCGCTCTCCCTGCCGGCGCACCGCCCGCAGGTCGTTGTAGAGTGTCGCCTGCGAGATCCCGAGCAGCCCGCAGACCTCCTCCACCGCGCCCCGCACCTGAAAGACCCCCTGTTCCTCCAGCCGGCGCAGCACCGCCAGCCGGCCCGCCCGGTTGCGGACCGAGAACGGCTTTGCCTGCTCGACCTCGGCGAGGGTGATCGACCGGATCATCTGCCGCGGATCGGTCGTCTTTTCGGCCGCGGCCGTCTCCAGCGGGCGCACCCCGCCGAGCTCCTCGAGCAGCCGCCCCGCCTGCTCGAGGGGGGCGATGTCCTGGTTGACACAGATCGCGTACCGCAGCCGGCCCGCATCGTCCCGGACAAAGAGGTTCGAGGCGCGCAGCGGCCGCCCGTTTGCCGCCGAGCGGTAGCCGATCAGGCAGCCGTCGGCGTCCGCCTCCTCGGCCAGCAGCCGGACGGTCGGCCCGTCGTCGGTCGGCCCCGGCCGCCGCCCGGTGATCTCGCCGTGGTAGACCTGCAGCAGCTCCCCCTTCTCGAGGTCGTGCACCACGACCTCGGCGTGGGGCCCGAGCACCCCCGCCAGCAGCGCAGCCACCCCCCGGATCAGTTTTGCCACATCCTGCGCCATTCTCTTCCCTCTTTGTCAAATTTATAATTATTTTCCAAAAACTTATAAAAAAATTATAGCATTTTTCGCAAAAAAGGCAACCCCAGCGACAAAAAAAGGCCGGGATCCAGGATCCCGGCCCTCTGTGACCATTTTACTCGACGCTGATGATATAGTAGTAGACCGGCTGACCGCCGACGAGGTGGGTGACCTCGATGTTCGGGCCGAGCTTTTCGGACAGCTGGGTGGCCAGCTTGTCGGCGTCCTCGGTGCTGACGTCGCAGCCCGAGATCAGGGTGACAAAGCTCGAGTCCTTTCTGACCAGCGCGCGGGTCAGCTTGTAGGCGGCGTGGGAGATCTCCTTGTCGGTGAAGGAGAGCTTGCCGTTCTCAAGGGCGAGGATCTCGCCCTGCTTGATCTTGTGTCCCTCATAGTCGCTGTTGCGGGCGGCGAAGGTGACAAGGCCGGTCGCGACCCGGTCGGCGGCCTGCATCATCGCGATGTTGTTCTCCTCGGCCGAGCGGCTCTCGTCGAAGTTGAGCATCGCGGTGATCCCCTGCGGGATGGTGCGGGTGGGCAGCACCACCACCTTGCGGTCGGCCAGCTTGACCGACTGCTCGGCGGCCATGATGATGTTCTTGTTGTTGGGCAGCACGAAGACGGTCTCGGCCGGCACGCTCTGGACCGCCTCGAGGATGTCCTCGGTGCTGGGGTTCATCGTCTGTCCGCCCGAGACGACGGCGTTGACCCCGATGTCGGTGAAGACGTCCCGCAGCCCGTCGCCGGCGGCGACCGCGACAAAGCCGTACTTCATGTCGGGGTCGACGGCGGAGTACTGGAACTTCTGCTTGCCGGGGTTGCGCTCGGCCTCGGCCTGTTTCTCCAGCCCCTTGCCCTGGGCCTGCCGGGCGAGGAACTGCTCGTGCATGTTCTCGATCTTGAAACTGGTCAGGTAGCCGAACTGCAGCGCGTAGCTGATGACCTTGCCCGGGTCGGTGGTGTGGACGTGGCAGTTGATGACCTCGTCGTCCTCGATGACCACGACGCTGTCCCCGTTGCTCTCGAGGAAGGCGCGCAGTTTCTCGCAGCTTGCCCCGGCGTTCTTGTTGACCAAAAACTGGGTGCAGTAGCCGTTCTTGATGTCCTCGACCCGCATCAGGTCGTCGGTGAAGACCCCGCGGCCGGCGGCGCTGGTCGAGGGTTTCTTGCTCTGGGTGGCCTCCTCGGCCTCGACGATGATTCCATCCTTCAGCACACTGAGCATCCCCTCGAGAATCGTGACAAAGCCGGCTCCGCCCGCGTCGACCACCCCGGCCTTCTTGAGCACCGGCAGCTGCTCGGGGGTCTTGGCCAGCGCCTCCTTCGCGGCGGCGAGGATGATCTCGAACATCTCGACCGGATCCTCGGTCGAGGCGGCGGCCGCCGCCTCGGCGCCCATCCGGGCGACGGTCAGCATGGTGCCCTCGGTGGGTTTCATCACCGCTTTGTAGGCGGCGGCGACCCCCATCTCAAACGCCTTGGCGATGTCGGCGGCGGAGGCCTCCTTCTTGCCGGCGAGGGCCTTGGAGAACCCGCGGAAGAGCAGCGAGGAGATGACCCCGCTGTTGCCCCGCGCGCCCCGCAGCATGCAGGAGGCGGCGGTCTTGCTGGCGGTCTCGACGGTGCAGTCGTCGGGCAGCGCCGCGAGATCCCGCTTTGCCGCGCCGATGGTCATGCTCATGTTGGTGCCGGTGTCCCCGTCGGGCACCGGGAAGACGTTCAGCTCATCCACCTGACTGCGCTGGTTGGCGATGCTGTTCGCGCCGCTGATCATGCTGTCTCTCAAAACCGAACCTTTTATCATCTTGTGTTACCCCTACTCTGTCGTTATTTCCCTCAGCAGACGATGTCGTCCACCGAGACGTTGATTCTGCGCACCTTGAGACCGGTGGCGTCCTCCACCACATACCGGACCTTGTGGGTGATGCTCTTGACCACCGCCGCGATGTTCAGCCCGTAGATGACCTTGATGTGCAGCTCGATCGCGAGCTTGCCGTCCTCCTCGGTCACCCGGACCCCCTTGTCGGGGAAATCCGAGCCGAAGACCATCCCCTTGACCGTGTCGGAGGGGCCGCTGGTCGCCATGTCCGCGACCCCGTAGCAGCTGCTGGCCGCGGCCGAGACGAGCCCGGCGAAGTAGTCTCCGGTCATGCTGACCTTTCCAAGCGTATTGTAAAAGTTGATCATGCCGTTTCCTCCTTTTGGGTCGATGGATCGGTGGTGAGCTGCTCGAGCTGGTAGAAGATGTCGCTGACCGTCGGGGTCAGCCCGCTCCACTGCCGGGCATAGGTCACCACCCCGTTCTTGTAGACCAGCGGGACAAAGGGCATCTGTTCGGCGAACGCGGTCTCGAAGGCCGCAAGGCCGGCGATGTCCGCCTTCATCCCGCGATAGGCCGCAAGCAGTTCCTCCGACAGGGCCAGCCCGGTGCGGGCCTCGCCCCCGTCGGTGAAAAAGGCGTCCATAGCCATATTATTATACAACTTTACCTCCCCGATGTACAGAGGCGCTTGTCCCGAAAGAATTTTCTCCCGGTAGGCGGCAAAATCCGGCTCCTCCTGCAGTGTGATCTCGATGCCGCAGTCGGCCAGCTGCTGGGCGATCAGCCCGGCGGCCGACCGCTTGAAGGCGCTGCCGGAGTAGCAGAGCAGCGAAAAGGAGAGCCGGTTGCCGGCGGCGTCCTGGTAAAAGCCGGTCTCCTCGTCGAGGGTGTAGCCCAGCGACTCGATCAGCCCGCGGGCGGTCTCGACATCCGGCTCCTCGGCGAGGGTGGCGGCCTGCGCCTGGCCGGGGAACCGGGGGTTAATCACCCCGGTCGCGACATAGGCGCGGGAGGAGTAGGCCCGGTCGGCGATCTCCCGCCGGGAGATCCCGAGGCTGATCGCCTGCCGCAGCGCCGTCTGGGCGAGGGGAGCGCTGGCGGAGGCCTCGATGCCGAGAAAGACCAGATTGTTGAGGTTGTAGTAGGCGGTGGAGCAGATGTTGCTCCCCGCGAGGTCGGACTCCTGCTCCGAGGCGAGCAGGCTGATCTCGCCGATGTTGAGGGCCGAGACCAGCGCCTCGTAGCCGCCGATCTCCTCGAGGCGGATCGTCTCCAGCCCCTCGGGCGGGGTAAAGTCCGCGTTGGCCGAGAGGAAGGCCCCCCGGTCGTCCTCCCCCAGCGAATACCGGCCGCTCGGGGTGGGGGTGCGCTCGCCGACCTCCGACGCCTTGAGCACCGGAATGTCGAGCAGATAGGCGAACAGGCTGTCCGGCTCGGCGAGGGTCAGGGTGACCAGATCCCCCGACGCCCTGACGGCGGTGACCTTTGCAAACCGGCCGGCGAACAGCGCGCTCTTGCGGGCGGCCTCGATGCAGGCCGCGACGTCCTGCCCGGTGACGGCGGTGCCGTCGGCAAAGCTGCCCGCCACCCGGATCTCGACGGTGGTGCCGCTCGAGGTGACCGACTGCGCGATGTTGTAGTCGAGCTGGTAGTCCCCGGTGATGTCGACCAGGCTGTCGTAGAGCAGCCGGGAATTCTGCAGCGTCAGCGCGCTGCTCGAGAGATAGGGGTTAAACCCCTCGGCGGCGGTGTAGGGCAGCACAAAGGCGCCGGCGCCCTCGTTCTGCTGGGCGGCCGGCACCCCGGCGCTGCCGGCGGCAGACAGGCTCTCCGATTCCCCGCCGCAGCCGGTCAGCAGCAGCGCCGCGAGCAGCAGTGCCGCGAGACGGCGGCAAACTCTCTTCAAACGATCTCCCCCTTTCGGGATGGTTTCACCCGCACTCACAGACCCGCTCGGCCGCGGTGCAGCGGCCGGTCGCGTCGTCGCAGGTAAAGAGCACCGCGTCGAGCCGGCAGGGCCCCTCCGCGACCGCAAACCGCACCGGCCGATGGCTGCGCTGGCGGCGGATCGCGAGCTCCGGCTTGACCCCGATCACCGAGTTGACCGGCCCGGTCATCCCGACATCGGTGATAAAGCCGGTGCCGCCGGGCAGCACCCCGGCGTCGGCGGTCGGCACGTGGGTGTGGGTGCCGAAGACGGCGCTCACCCGGCCGTCGAGATAGCGGGCAAACGCCTGTTTTTCGGCGGTCGACTCGGCGTGAAAGTCGACCACCTTGAACCGGGCGCCATCCCCCGCGAGCAGCCGGTCGGCGACCTCAAACGGGCTGTCGATCGGCTCGAGAAAGGCCACCCCCGACAGGTTGAGCACCGTCACCGCGTACCGGCCGAGGTCGAGGGTCACCCGCCCGGCCGACGGATCGAGGAAGGGCAGGTTGGCCGGGCAGAGCAGCGCCTCGGTCTCCTCGTAGAGGCTCTCTGCGCAGCGGCGCAGCGCGTGGTTGCCGGTGGTCACCGCGTCCGCCCCGTGGGCGAAGATCTCCTCGGCGATCGCCCGGTTGATCCCGACCCCGTCGGGGTGGGCGTTCTCCCCGTTGACGATGCAGACGTCCGCCCCGAGCCGGCGGCGCAGCGCCGGCAGCCGGCGGCAGAGAAAATCGAGCCCCGGCTCCCCGACGACATCCCCCACACAGAGTAATTTCACATCCGCACCCTCCCCGTCTTGTTTTTTCTATCATACCAGAACCCGGGCGGGAAGAAAAGCAAAAAACCAAACAAGGGCGGTTGCCCGCCCGCGTTTCTCACCTTGTCTGGTTGAGCTCAAACCGCTCGAAAAAGCCGATCCAGCGGCCGTCCCTGCCCTGCACCCCCTGCATGTAGATCCGCAGGTTGCGGGCGCTGACCCCGACAAAGACCTCCTTGCCGTTGCGCTGGATGCTCTCCCAGCCGGCCCGGATCCGCGCCTTCGCCTCCTCGGTGAAGTGGCAATCGAAGAGGCTGCGGCCGATCAGCTCGCCGTACCCCCGCTCCTGGTAATAGTGGTACTTCGCATACCGGTTCATGTACCGGATCACATAGCCCCCGTCGACAAAGACGATGGGGTAGGGGTAGGAGTTGAGAATCCCCTCCATCATTTCCTTTTCGTCCATGCTGTCACGCTCCCTTTCAGTCGTAGTCCTCTTCGTCCATCTGCCGCCGGCTCTCCTCGATCTCGGCCCGCACCCAGCTGCAGGCCTCGGCGAGCCCCTCCTCCGAAAACGGGTAGCAGCGCTCCTCCCTCGGGGTGCTCTTCTCGCAGCAGTTCATCCCCTCCCAGAGTACCACCCGCAGCCGGTCCTGGTCCTTTTCGGGGAAGATCTTGAACCCGAGCCGGCCCCCGCTGCCCGAAAACGGGTTCTTCGCCTTGAAGTAGTCAAAACTCTCGATCCAGATCGGTTGATGATTCATCCCTGTTCCTCCTTCGGCTCAAACCAGCAGCCGGTGTCGGTCAGCCGGGTGCGCACCCCGAAGACCCGGTCGATCCAGCCCGCCTCTGCGAGGGCGCGGGGCGCGCCCGCCGCTGCGAGGCGCCCCTTGTCCAGCAGCACCATCCGGTCGCTGTACCGCAGCGCGAAGGCCAGCTCGTGGAGCACCAGCAGCACGCAGCCCCCCCGGTCGGCCAGCTGCCGCAGCAGCCCGAGCAGCTCGAACTGGGCCCGCAGGTCGAGGTAGGTGGTCGGCTCGTCCAGCAGAATCGTGCCGGCGTTCTGGGCCAGCGCCATCGCGAGGTAGACCCGCTGGCGCTCCCCGCCCGACAGCCGCCGCAGATCCCGCTCGGCCCAGTCGGCCACCCCGGCCGCCTCCATCGCCGCGGCGACCGCCTGCCGGTCCTCGTTTCGCAGCCGGCGGGAGAGGCCGAGGTAGGGGAACCGCCCGTGGCTGACCAGACTGCGCACCGGGATCGCCGGGATCGGCCGCTGCTGGGGCAGAAAGGCGACCGAGCGCGCAAACTCCCGCCGCCGGTAGTCCTCGGCCGGTTTGCCGTCGACCAGGATCCGCCCCGCGTCGTGGGGGATCAGCCGGGCGGCGGCCCGCAGCAGGGTGGTCTTGCCGCAGCCGTTCGGCCCGACCAGGGCGGTCAGGCTGCCCGGGCCGACCGAAAAGCTGATGTCGGTGAGGATCTCCCGTCCGCCGTAGCCGACGCTGACCCCTTCAAACTCAATCATAGACCCGGCCCCTTCCCCGCCGCAGCAGCAGCCCGAGGAAGAACGGGCCGCCCAGCAGCGACATCACGATGCCGACCGGCAGCTCAAACGGGGCGAAGAGCAGCCGGGCGGCGAGGTCACAGGCCAGCACGAATCCGGCCCCGGTCAGCGCCGCGGCGGGCAGCAGCCAGCGGTTGTCGGTGCCGATCAGCCGCCGGGCGATGTGGGGCACCAGCAGCCCGACAAAGCCGAGCAGCCCGGCAAAGCTGACCGCCCCGCCGGCGAGCAGCGCCGCGGCGAGGATCGCGAAGAACCGCACCCGCCCCACCGCGAGCCCCAGGGCGGCGGCGCTCTCCTCCCCGAGGGAGAGCAGGTTGAGGTCGGGCGCGAGAAAGAGGGCGAGGATCCCCCCCGCCGCGAGGTACCAGCCCGCCGCCCCGACCGAGGCGAGGGTCACCCCCGAAAAGCCGCCCAGCAGAAAGCCGGTCGCCCCGACCATGTCGTCGGGGAAGAGCAGGGTCAGCGCGTCGATGCCGGCCGAGAGCATGCTGCTCACCGCGACCCCGGCCAGAATCAGGGTGGTGCGGGAGAGCCCCGCCCGCACCGCCAGCAGATAGATGAAGAGGGTGGTCGCGAGGGCGCCGAAGAAGGCGGCCGCCGGCACCAGCGCCGCCGCGGCGGGGAAGACCCCGGCCACCAGCATCGCGAAGAACCCGGCCCCCGCGTTGACCCCGATGACATTCGGGCTCGCCATCGCGTTGTTGAGCACCGCCTGGATCAGCGCGCCCGCCACCGCGAGGGCGGCCCCCGCCGCCGCCCCCGCGACGGTGCGGGGCAGCCGGACATAGATGAGGATCCGCCGCACCGGATCGCTGTCGGGGTTCCACAGCGCGCCGATCAGCTGGCCGAGCGAAAAGCTCTGGCTGCCAAACCGCACACTCGCCAGCGCCGCGACCAGCGCGAAGACCGCCAGCGCCGCGAGCACCGCCGTCTTCGCCTCAGTCGAGCTGGCCGGCAAGATCCGGGTACAGGATTTTCGCGAGATATGCATAGCTCTCCCCCCAGCGGGCGTTGGGCTTGTAGTGGAACAGCTCCTTGGGCAGCACCACGAACCGGCCGTTTTGCACCGCGGTCAGCCCCGCCCAGGCGGGGTTTGTCTCAAAGTTTGTCGAAAGGTAGTCCAGCGCCTCCTGCTCGTCCCCCATCGTGACCACCAGGATCACGTCGGGGTCGGCGGCGATGATCTCCTCGAGGCTCAGATCCTCCAGCAGGCTCTGGTACTGATCGACCAGGTTCTTCGCCCCGAGGTCGGCGAGGATCGCCCCGGCCAGCTGGTCGGCCCCCTTCGCCTTGACCCCGGTCGCATAGGCCCGCAGCAGCAGCACCGTCGGCTGCTCCTCCCCCGCGGCGAGGGCCCGCATCGTCTCGATCCGGCGGTCCACCTCGGCGGCGTTCTGCTCGTAGAGATCCGCCCGGCCGGTCAGGCCGCAGAACTGCTCCATCATCGCCCGGTAGTCCTCAAAGGTGTCCACCCGGTAGTAGGCGTGGGGCACCCCGGCGGCGGTGAGGGCGTCGTGCAGCTCGGTCTGGGCCGCGATGTCGGCCGACAGCATCACAAAGTCGGGATCGGTCGCGAGGATCTCCTCGAGCGCCGGGGTCTTGACGCTGCCGATGATCGCGACCTCCTCCCCGAGGTCGAGCCCCCGCTCCTCCACCGCGTCGCTGGTCGCCCCGACCAGCTGGCCGCCGGCGAGGGTCCAGGCCTCGGCAAAGCTGCCGTAGAGCGAGACCACCCGGTCCCAGCTCTCGAGGGCGACCTCATAGCCCATCGCATCGGTGAACCGGACCGCCGGCTGGGCGCCGTCGCTCTGGGATGCAGTTTCGGACACGCTGTCGCTCTGGGATCCGCTCTGGGCCGGGCCGGTGCAGCCGGCCAGCAGCAGCGCGGCGAGCAGCGCCGCCAGACATCTCTTCCATCTTCTCATCGGGATAAATCTCTCGTTTCTCAGTATTCGATCCCCGCCCGGGCGGCAACCCCCCGGTCAAAGGGGTGGCGCTCGGCCCGCATCTCGGTGGAGTAGTCCGCCGCCTGCCGCATCCAGTCGGCGGGATCCCGGCCGGTCAGCACGACCTCCCGCCCGCCCGGCCGGCCGAGCACCGCCCGGCGCAGCAGCGCCTCGTTGACCATCCCGAGCGCGCAGGCGGCGCAGCCCTCGTCGAGGACCAGCAGATCGCAGTCGGTCTCGAGCGCGCCCCGCAGCGCCTCGTCCTGCCGCAGCCGGGCCTGCGCCCGCTCCTCACCCGTCATCTCGAAGACGAACCGCCCGCCGGTGTCCCCGGCGAAGACCGCCGCCCCGAGCCGGCGCAGCGGCGCGATCTCGCTGCTGCTGCCGTCCTTGAGAAACTGCACCACGCTCACCCGCAGTCCGGCGCCGAGCGCCCGCAGCGCCAGCCCCATCGCCGCGGTGGTCTTGCCCTTGCCCGCGCCCCAGTAGAGATGCAACAGTCCCTGCTCCATCCCCTCTCCTCCTTTTTTCAAGCTGTGTCCCAGTTTACACCACCGGTTTGCGGGGTGTCAACCTTGCCCGGCGGCAAAAAAGGCGATACAATAATATAGAATACAGAAAAAAGGGAGCGGATCGGTTTTGCGGCTGCTTGTGGTGGAGGACGAACCCAGCCTGCGCCGGCTGCTGGTGCAGCGGCTGCGGGAGGAAAATTACAGTGTCGACGACTGCGGGGACGGGGAGTCCGCGCGGGATTATCTCGCCGGGGCGGAGTACGACGCGCTGATTCTGGACATCATGCTGCCGGGGATCAGCGGCCTCGCGCTGCTGCGGGGGCTGCGGGCGAAGGGGGACACCACCCCGGTGCTGCTGCTCACCGCGCGGGACAGCGTCGGGGACCGGGTCGAGGGGCTGGACTGCGGGGCGGACGATTATCTGGTCAAGCCGTTTGCCTTTGACGAGCTGGCCGCCCGGCTGCGGGTGCTGCTGCGCCGCCGCTCGGGCGGGGCGGCGAGCGACATCTTCCGGGTCGCCGACCTCGAGGTGGACTGCGCCCGCCACACCGTGACCCGGGGCGGGGTGCCGATCACCCTGTCGGGCAAGGAGTTCGCGATCCTCGAGTACCTGATCCGCAACGCCGGCATCGTCCTCTCGCGGGACAAGATCGGCCGGCATATCTGGAACTACGACTACGAGGGCGGCTCGAATGTGGTGGACGTCTATATCCGCTATCTGCGCAAAAAGCTGGACAATGGGTTTTCCCCCCGGCTGATCCAGACGGTGCGGGGCGCGGGCTATGTGCTGAGGGAGGAAGAATGAAACGACTGTCGATCAAGCTGCGGGTGACCCTCTGGTTCACCCTGCTGATGGTGCTGCTGAGCGTCTTCTCCCTCGCGCTGCTGCTCTACGGCAGCGCCCAGTCGGGCCTCGCCGCCCGGCGGGAGCTGCTGACGAGTCTGGTGGAGGACAGCGAGCGGGAGATCGAACCGGAGGACGGGACCCTCAAGATCGACCGGGACCTCGAGCCCTTCCGGGACGGGGTCTACCTCTCGGTCTACGATGCGGCCGGGGTGCCGCTCTACGGGATGGTGCCCCGCAGCTTTGACAACAGCGCCCCGTTTGCCGACCGCGAGGTCCGCACCCTCTCGTCGGGGGACACCGACTGGTTTGTCTACGACGTGAAGTTCGAGATCGCCGACTACGGCGACTGCTGGGTGCGGGGGATCTGCGAGGCCGAGGCGGTGGACAGCACCATCGGCCGGGTGGTCCAGCTCGCGCTGATCATCTTTCCCTTCTTCGTGCTGCTCTCGGCGGCGGGGGGATATCTGCTGACCCGGGGCGCGCTGCGCCCGGTGCGGCAGATCGCCCACACCGCCCGGCAGATCAGCGAGGGCAACGACCTCTCCCGCCGGATCGGGCTGGGGGAGGGGAGGGATGAGATCTACACCCTCGCCGCCGAGTTCGACCGGATGTTCGCCCGGCTCGAGCGGGCGTTTGAGAACGAAAAGCAGTTCACCGCCGACGCCTCCCACGAGCTGCGCACCCCGGTGTCGGTCATCCTCTCCCAGTGCGATTACGGCCTGTCCCACCCCGGCGAGGAGCGGCAGGCCCTCGCCGCCGTCGAGACCCAGGCCGGGCGGATGGCGGCGCTGATCAGCCAGCTTTTGACCCTCTCCCGGGCCGAGAGCCGCCGCCAACAGCTCACCCCCGAGCGGGTCGAGCTGAGCGGCCTCGCCGCCGCGGTGGCCGAGCAGATCGCCGAGCAGGCGAGGGAGAAAGAGATCACCGTCGAGACCGACATCCAACCGGACCTCACCCTGATGGGGGACCAGACGATGCTGATGCGGCTGCTGATCAACCTGATGGAGAACGCGGTCCACTACGGCCGGAAGGGGGGCTGGATCCAGCTGTCGCTCCACCGGTCGGGGGAGGTCATCGAGGGCTGCGTTGCCGACGACGGCCCCGGCATCCCGGCCGAGCAGCAGCCGCTGGTCTGGAACCGGTTCTGGCAGGCCGACCCGTCGAAGAGCGGGGAGGGGGCGGGGCTGGGCCTTGCGATGGTCAGGTGGATCGCCGAGGCCCACGGCGGCACCGTCCGGCTCGAGAGCGCCCCCGGCGAGGGCGCGCGGTTCTACTTCACGCTGGCGACAAACCACACCTGATCTTTTTGGCGCGCCCCGGCGCACCCTGCGGGGTGCGCCGATTTTTTTCAAAAAATGAAAAACTTTAATCGGACTTTAATCTTTGCCGGGTATACTCTGGTTGTAAACAAAAAACAACCCCCGCAAAAACGGGGGATCAACCAAAGATCCCAAGGAGGAAAGCAAGATGAGAAAACACACCATCCTGACCACCGCCGCCCTGACCCTCGCCCTCGGCCTGCTGGCCGGCTGCGGCGGCACCCAGGCCACCACCCAGAACGGCAGCTCCCAGCTCTCGCCGCTCGCCGCCCCCGGCAACCAGGTGCTCGCCGGGGTCGCCGGCACCTCGAACAGCACCGGCGATGCCCTGACCGCCGAGCAGGCCAAACAGATCGCCCTCGAGGACGCCGGTCTCTCGGCCGACGAGGTCACCTTCCTGCGGGCCGAGCCCGACTACGAAAACGGCCGCAACGTCTTCGACGTCGAGTTCTACCAGGGCAACACCGAATACGACTACGAGATCGACGCCACGACCGGCGAGATCCGCTCGGTCGATCGGGACATCGAGTCCTACCAGCCCCAGGCCCAGACGACCCAAACCCAGACGCAGACCCAGAGCAGCCAGGTCAGCCTCGAGCAGGCCCGGCAGATCGCCCTCTCCCACGCGGGGCTCTCGGCCGACGCGGTGACCTTCATCAAGGCGGGGCAGGAGTACGACGACGGCCGGCTGGTCTATGAGTTCGAGTTCTACCAGGGCGCCACCGAGTACGACTACGAGATCGACGCCGCCACCGGCGAGATCCGCAGTTTCGACCAGGACGCCGAGTACTACACCCCGCAGGCCCAGACCCAGCAGAGCGCGGCCGGTGAGATCTCGGCGGCCGAGGCGAAGGCGATCGCCTTCTCCCACGCCGGGGTCAGCGAGGCGGATGCCCGCGGACTCGAGATGGATATCGACCGGGATCACGGGCGGACCATCTATGAGTTCGAGTGGGCGGTCGGCCGGATCGAGTACTCCTGCGACGTCGACGCCGCCACCGGCGCGGTGGTCGGTTTCGAGCGGGACGCCGACTGATCTAAAAACGGCAAAGAGCCACACATTAGGTGTGGCAGGATAAGAAAACAACGCCGTAAAAAGGCCGCTTTTGCGCGGCTGCGGCGTCAAAACGTCGGGGCAGCTCTGCTGCCCGCGACATCCACAAAGGGTGCCGTATCCAACGCCA
>DXIA01000114.1 GCA_019113125.1 Candidatus Pygmaiobacter gallistercoris
CGCAAAAGCGGCCTTTTTACGGCGTTGTTTTCTTATTCTGCCACACCTAATCTCCCTTCCTCTTTTTTTCACTCGAGATACTCACCATACTCCTCCAGCAGCTTTTCCCATGCATCATACAGCTCATTCTGGTGGAATTTCGCATCGTCCAGTTTATCGCACAATTCGGTCAGTTTCAGATGATCGCTGGCAATTTCGGGCAGCGAGATCTCCTGCTCCATCTCCAGGATATCCGCCGCAAGGGTCTCGATCTCCCGCTCCAGCTCCCGCGAGCGGTTGCGCACCTCCGCTCTCAGCCGGCGCTCCTCCTTCTGGCTGCGCTGGGGATGTGCCTTCTCCTGCTCCTCCTGCTGCCGCTGTGCCGCCGCCCTGGGCGCCTCCATGCTGGTATGAGCGAGCAGCTGGCTGTACCCTGCATAGAAGGTCCCTTTTTCTCCCTCAAGATAGAGGATGGGGCACCCGAGGCTGTTCATCAGGTATCGGTCATGGGTAACCAGCAGCAGGGTGCCGGTGTAGGCGGTCAGCGCCTTATTCAGGCTCTCTCGCATATAGATATCAAGATGGTTGGTCGGCTCATCCAGAATCAAAAAGTTCGGCCGCTCAAGCAGAATCTCAGCAAACCGCAGCCGGGAGAGCTCACCGCCTGAAAGGGTTGCAACCTCCTTGAACACCTCTTCTCCCTTGAAGTTCAGCCGCGCCAGATGGCTGCGCACCTCGAGCTCGGTCATTCTGGGATATTTGTTCCAGATCGCGTCGATCACCCGGCCACCGGTCCGGCGCTGCTGCTGTTCAAAGGTGGACATCCGCACCCCGCTGCCCAGCCGCACGGTACCGCTATCCGGTTTCTGCCGCCCGGCAAGTACCCGCAGCAGGGTCGATTTCCCCGTGCCGTTGGGGCCGGCGATCACCAGCCGTTCTCCCCGCAGCAGATTCAGATCGAGATCGCTGACCAGTCGACTGCCCCCCGCTGAGACACAGAGTTTTTTGGTGGTCAGCACATCCTCATAGGGCTCCATGTCGTACTCAAACCGGAATTTCAGCTCATACCCCGCGCGATGCGGCTGCTCGGTGATCTCCATCTTCTCAAGCTGCCTGCGTCGGCTCTGTGCCATCTTGGTGGTGCTGGCCCGCACCAGATTCTTATCTACATATTCCTGCAGTTTCTGTGCCCGCGCCACATCGGCATCATGCTGTTTCTGCTGCGCTGCGACCGCCATCTCCTTCTGGGGCAGATAGGCTGAATAGTTTCCCCGATAACAGCTGATGGTAGTCTCCTCTAGTTCCCAGATCCGGTTGACCACCGCGTCGAGAAAATACCGGTCATGCGAGACGGTCAAAATCGCCCCGGAATACCCCTTGAGATAGTTTTCCAGCCACTCCAGCGTCTCGAAATCCAGATGGTTGGTCGGCTCGTCCAGGATCAGCAGATCCGGATTCTGCAGCAGGAGTTTAGCCAGCTGCAGCCGGGTGCGCTCTCCGCCTGAGAGAACCCGCACCAGCTTATCGTAGCTCTCCGGCCCAAACGCCATGCCGGAGAGCACCTTGCGGATCTGGACATCCCGGTTATAGGCATCCTGCGCATCGATGATTGCGGTCTGTTCTCCGTGCTGGCGCAGCAGATCCGGATCATCCGGGTGGAGCGCCAGCGCCCGGTTGATTTCCTCGAGCCGCCGCATCGCCGCAAGGGAGGGTGCATAAGCGTCTTCCATCTCTTCCCAAACGCTGCGGGAGGTCTCCATCGTGGCATTCTGTTCGAGATAGCCCCAGGTCAGATTGTGGCTGTAGCTGATCTCTCCCTCGTCGGGTAGCAGCTCCCCGGTGATGATCCGCAGCAGCGTCGTCTTTCCGGTTCCGTTCTCTCCAATCATGCCGATCCGGTCTTGTTTGTCAATTCCCGCGGTGATATTCCGCAGAATCCAGTCGGCGCCGAATCCCTTTCCGACCTTTTGCAGTGTGATAAGCATGGAGCCTCCCCATCCTCGGTCCCGGCAATCCCAGCCGGATGATTGTCAAAACAAAACGCCGCGGCAAGCCGGAGCTTTGGACCGCAGCGTTGTGCTCAATTCTAGCACAGCGCAGCCGGTTTGAAAAGCCGCGCCGTATCCCCTCATCAGCCCTTGAAAAGCCGATTGAGCGCCGCGATGGAGATGCTGATGACCCCCATCACAATAAAGATACCGCACATGCCGAACAGCATGGTGTTCAGTGACTGCGAAAACGCGATGATCATCCTGTTTCCTCCTTTACCGCGCAATCAGATTCAAGATCAGTCCGCCCGCAATGACCGAGGCGATCTGACCGCCGACATTCACCCCTGCGGCCTGCATCAGAATGAAGTTGTTGGGGTCCTCCTTGATCGCCATCTTGGCAACCACCCGGCTGCTCATCGGGAAGGCCGAAATCCCGCAGGCGCCAATCATCGGGTTGATCTTCTTTTTGCTGAACAGGTTGATCAGCTTTGCAAACATCACACCTCCGATGGTATCAAAGATAAAGGCCACCAGCCCAAGGCCGAGAATCATCAATGTCTCGGGGGTGAGGAAGAGCTCCGCCTGCATCTTGACTGCGACGGTAATGCCCAGCAGAAGGGTGATGAGATTTGCAAGAATATTCTGCGCCGCCTCGGACAGGCTGCCCAGCACACCGCACTCCCGAAGCAGGTTTCCGAACATCAAAAAGCCCACCAGCGCCACGCTGCGCGGCGCGACGATGCCGGCGATCACGCTGACCACAATCGGGAAGAGAATCCGCACCGTCCGGCTGGTCTCGTGCGCCTCATAGGGCATCCGGATCATCCGCTCTTTTCTGGTGGTCACCAGACGGATACAGGGCGGCTGGATGATCGGCACCAGCGCCATATAGCTGTACGCAGCAACAATGATCGCACCGATATACTTAGTACCGTAATAGTTTGCAACAAAGATTGAAGTCGGGCCATCCGCCGCGCCGATGATGCCGATCGATGCAGCGTCGGTGAGCGGAAATCCCAAAAGGGTCGCAACCGAGATGGTGAAGAAGATGCCGAACTGCGCCGCTGCGCCAAAAAGCAGCAGCTTGGGATTCTGGAGCAGCGGACCGAAGTCAATCATTGCTCCGATGCCGATAAAAAGCAGCAGTGGGAACAGCTCGTTGTCGATCCCCGCGCGGAACAGCTCACTCAGGGCACCCGGCTCCGCAATCGCTCCGGTGACCGGATCAATCCCCTGATCGATCACCCCGGAAAGGGGAAGATTGACCAGAATCGCTCCAAATCCCATCGGCAGCAGAAGGGTGGGTTCCATATCCTTCTTGATTGCAAGAAAGATCAG
>DXIA01000015.1 GCA_019113125.1 Candidatus Pygmaiobacter gallistercoris
CTCTCCTGCGCGAGGGCGGCGATGCCCGGCCGGGTGAGCCGGTGAACCGTCCAGCCATCCATCGGGATCGCCCCCATCGCCCGGTAAAACCCAATCGAGGGGGTATTCCAGTCCAGACAGCTCCACTCAAACCGCGGGCAGCCTCTCTGCCGCGCGATGCGGGCCAGCGCGCAGAACAGCGCGCGGCCATATCCCTTGCCTCTGTGTTCCGGGCGAACAAAGAGGTCCTCGAGATAGAGTCCCTCGTGTCCCTCAAAGGTCGAGAAATTGAAGAAATAGAGGGCAAACCCGACCGGAGTGCCCTCCTCCTCGGCGATCAGCGCATGGGCGACCTGCCGCTCGAACAGCGCTGCTCGCAGCCCCTGCTCGGTCGCGACGACCTCGTCCGACATCCGCTCATAGTCGGCGAGTTCCCGGATGAAGGTCAGCACCAGGCCGACATCCTCCGGTCCGGCGGGGCGGATGGTAAATTTTTTCTTCTGCTCTGCCACCCTGCGCCCTCCTCAGCTGCGGTTTTTCTTCTGGTTCGCGCGAAAGGCCATATAGCTCTCGAGGATCACGGTGGCGGCCACCGCATCCAGCACCTCCTTGCGCTTTTTGCCATAGGTGCCGTTGTCCGAGAGGATGTTCGATGCGCTGATGGTGCTGCTGCGCTCGTCCCACAGCTCGATGGGCAACGGCAGAAGGGTGTGCAGGATGCCGGCGAGCTTGCGGGTCTTCTCGGCCCGCGGGCCCTCCGAGCCATCCATGTTCAGCGGCAGCCCGATGACGATCATGTCCGCCTCGTACTCCCGCGCGGTGTAGACGATCTTCTCAGCCACCTTGGGCATCGACTTCTCGGTGATGATCCCGATCGGTGAGGCCAGAAACTCGGTGCGATCGCACATCGCAAGGCCGGTGCGAGTATCGCCGTAATCCACTGCAAGAATCTTCATGTTCTATCTCCCCTCTTGTTCTACGCTGAAAAGGATAACACGAACCCGCCGCTTTTTCAAGTGCGGGCGAGCAGGAAGAGCCGCGGCATCACAAGGAACACCTGCCCGTCGGCAAGCAGAGGGTATGCTTGCTCGATCTCCTTTTCGAGCTGGGCGAGAAACCGCTCCCGCTGCGCTTGCGTCAGCCGGTCGAGGTAGGGCCGCAGTCCGCTGCCGCGGTACCACTCGAGCACCTGCTCCCGTTTTACAACATGGCAGTAGTCGGTCCGCCAGAGCTCGACCTCGTCGAACTGCCGGATCAGCGCGTTGTAATATCCCGCCGCGTCCAGCGCGTGGAAGTTGTGAATCTCCTGCAGCTGGGGCCAGTCCCGCTCGATCATCCGAAAGAGCAATCGGTAGAAAGGCGCCTCTCCGGTCAGCGGCAGCTGGGCGGCGAAGATCCCACCCGGGCGCAGCGCCGACGCGATGGCCCGGATCAGCCCCTGCTGGTCCTCGATCCAGTGGATGCAGGCGTTCGAGAAGACGAGGTCGAATTCTCCCAGCCGGACGAGATCCGCCGGCGCGCTGCCCTGTAAAAACCGCAGCGTGGGGTGATCCCGCCTCGCCTTTTCGAGCATTCCGCCGTCGGGGTCAAGTCCGAGGATCTCGGCCTGCGAAAACCGCTCCGCGAGCAGCGCCGTGCTGTTGCCCGGCCCGCAGCCGAGGTCGAGAATCCGCTCAAACGGCCCGGTGAGCCGGGCGAGCAGATCCCGGCAAGGGCGCTCACGCTGCTGTGCGAATTTGAGGTACTGCTGTGGATCCCATCCCATTTTGATCTCCTCCCTCATCACAGGGGGGCGGCCCCGGTGGGGCCGCCCCTTTTCTGTGTATGTCATGCCGGCAGCGCCGCGACCTTGCCGTTGAGTTCCTTTGCCTTTTCTTTTTCTTCCTTGATTGACGCGGCTGAAAGTCCCTTGTTGAGCACGGCACAGGTCTCGCCGAGCAGCTTGTTCTGCTGTGCGACCTTGTTCTGATCCTGGTCGTCCTGGTTTTGGAAGGCGCTCTCGGTCAGCCGGTGGTAGAGCTCGATCGCCTTCTGGTGCTGCGCATCGAACTCCTCGCCCCGCTTAAAGTACTCATCGTACAGGTTCTCCCGCTCCTCGCCGGTCTTGCCCTGCAGCCCTTTGGAGAAGGTGCTACGGATCTGATCATCGACAATATTGCCGCCGAGCACCTCTTTGACCCGGGTATTGACCTGGGTCGCCTGTTTTTCACTGGTCCGGCGTTTCTCCTGCGGGGTGGTGAGGTATGTACCGATCAATTTTTTCAACAGAGCTCTGACAAAGTCCTCATTCTCTTTGAGCTGTTTCTCATCCAGCGCGTCCGAACGCCCGGTTTTGAGGCGCTCGGATTCTGCGAGCACCATTGCCTTCTCCTCGGCGCGTCGCTCTTCCGCCGAGCGGAACGCACCTCGAATCACTCCGTAGGTTTCCGGGTTGTGGGCCTCGTCCACCATATTCTGGCTGTTCTCTCTGGCTGCGTTGACCTCTTCCTCCTTTTTGCGGCACGCCTCTGCCAGGTTCTTGATATCTTCCATGTTCTGGGCGTGACGTTTCTGCAGCTTTTTGTTTTCCTTCTGCCGGTCCTTTTTTTGCAGTGCCGCCTGCCCGGTGGCCAATGCCTTGCCGACCCCCGCGAGATCGCCCG
>DXIA01000016.1 GCA_019113125.1 Candidatus Pygmaiobacter gallistercoris
ATCCGGGCCAGCTCGGCGGGTTCCATCTGCATCCCGTCCTCGAGCCAGCGGTTCAGCAGCCCGATGCAGCCCGAGCTGATAAAGGCGTAGCAGTATTCGACCTGCTGGCGGGTCGCGCCCTTAAAGTAAAATGCGTAGTTCGCAAAACAGTACTCCCGCCCGCACTGCAGCAGCCGCAGCGCGAAGTTTTTGTCCCCATGGGGACCGAGGGTGACGACACAGAGATCCGAGTTGTCCTTGAGACACTGAAAGACCCCGGTGGTGACCACCACCGGCTCGACGCCGTCCCGGCCGGGCTGGTAGAGGTTGTCGAGTGCCTGGGAGAATTCCTCGAACATCTCGTCCTCGATCTGCCGCAGCAGGTCCCGCAGATCGGTGTAGTGGGCGTAAAAGGTGCTCCGGTTGACCTGCGCGAGGTCGCACAGCTCCTTGATCGAGATCTCCTCGATCGGCTTTTCGGCCAGCAGGGTCATGAAGGCGCGCCGGAGCAGTTCTCTGGTCAGACGCACCCGTCGGTCATCCTGTTTCTTCTTCAAATGGGGGCCTCGCTTTCCCACAGCGGGGGCTGTGTGTGATGAGGAGCCGACGGAACAGAGCGCCCATCGGCCGACATTGCTCCCATTATACCAAAAGATCCCGCAAACGACAACACGGTGTCGATTAATTTTCTCCCTTTTGTGCCTTGGCCCGCTCGGCGTAGTAGCAGCTGGCACAGAGGGGGAGATACTCGGTCTCGGCGCTGCCGTCGATGACGATCTGGTCCCCCTCGAAGACGAACCGCCCGCCGACCTTGCGGGCGTTGAAGAGCGCCTTGCGCCCACAGCGGCAGATGGTCTTCATCTCCTCGATGCTGTGCGCCAGCTCGAGCAGCCGGGTGCTGCCCTCAAAGCCGCGGGTGGTAAAATCGGTCCGCAGTCCATAGGCGATGACCGGGATCCCGAGCTCCACCGTGACCGCCATCAGCTGGTCGACCTGGGCGGATTTCAAAAACTGCCCCTCGTCCACCAGCACGCAGCCGAGCGGGCCGTGGCGGCGGCAGTCCTCCCGCACTGCGGCGAGCAGGTCGGTGTCCGGCGCGATCAAAAGGTCGATGCCGCGGCTCACCCCGAGCCGGCTGACCACCTTCGCGCCCCCCTTGGTGTCGACGCCGGGCTTTGCCACCAGCACCCGCATCCCCCGCTCCTCATAGTTGTGGGCGGTCTGCATCAGGGCGGTGGATTTGCCGCTGTTCATCGCGCCGTACCGGAAATAGAGCTTTGCCATCAGGTTTCCTCCTTTGCCGCACACAGAGACGGCGGCCCCCGGCAGGGGACCGCCGTCTTTGCAAAAGCGGGTTACAGATTGTTGTTGACCTCGTAGCTCAGGGTCGCGAGACTGTCCCCGAGATGCACGTTCTCGACGACGACATCCGGAAACTCGATCGAGAAGTCGTAGTGGCTGAAATTCCAGAATGCCCGCACCCCGAGATCGATCAGCTGCCGGGCCACCTGCGCCGCCGCCTCCCGCGGGACGCAGATCACCGCGACCTTCGGCCGGTGCTCGGCACAGTAGCTGCCGAGTTCCTTCATATCCAGAATCGGCACATCACAGAGGGTGAGGCCAACCATCTCGGGTTTCACATCAAAGGCGGCCTGCAGCGCAAATCCCTGCGCGTCCTTGCGCAGATAGTTCGCCATCGCGTGGCCGAGGTTGCCCGCGCCGATCAGGACGGTCGGCACCGGCCGGCGGCCGAAGAGCAGCTTGCCCAGCTCCTCCCGCAGCAGCTTGACGTTGTAGCCGATCCCCTGCTGACCGAACCCGCCGAAACAGTTGAAGTCCTGCCGCACCTGGGACGCGGTGGTCCCCATCATCCGCGCAAGCTCGGAGGAAGAGACCTTGACCACCCCGCTCTGCTCCATCTCGCCAAGATAGCGATAGTACCGGGGCAGCCGCTTGATGACCGGCAAAGAGGGTTTGTTTTGCATTGACATTCCTTTTGTCACCTTGTGTTCTCAGATATTTTTGGGCGCAGGCCGGGGTCGGGTCACGCCATTGCGCGGACGGTCTCCATCACATAATCGCCGAATTCCTCGCAGGTGCAGCCGGTGTCCCGGCCGGTGATGGTCAGCTTCTTCTCGCTGAACATGCAGACGTCGAGCGCCCGCTCGAGCTCGTCGGCCTGTTTCTGGTAGCCGATGTGGGAGAGCAGCATGACGGTCGCCCGCAGCATGCTGCAGGGGTCGGCGTACTTCGCCCGGCCCTCGGCCACCATCCGGGGCGCCGAGCCGTGGATCGCCTCAAACATCGCGTATCTCTTGCCGATGTTGGCGCTGCCGGCGGTGCCGACGCCGCCCTGCATCTCGGCCGCCTCGTCGGTGACGATGTCGCCGTAGAGGTTGGGCAGGATCAGCACCTGGAAGTCCTTGCGCCGCTGCTTGTCGATCAGCTTTGCGGTGAGGATGTCGATGTACCAGTCGTCGGTCGTGATCTCGGGGTACTTCTTGCCGACCTCCTGGCACAGCCGCAAAAACTTGCCGTCGGTGGTCTTGATGACATTCGCCTTGGTGATGATCGAGACCCGGTTCTTGCCGTTCTTGCGGGCGTAGTCGTAGGCCAGCTCGGCGATCCGCTGGGTGCCCTCGGTGGTGGTGACGGTGAAATCGAAGGCGACCCCGTCGTCGGTCTCAAGCCCCTGGCTGCCCAGCGCATAGCCGCCCTCGGTGTTCTCCCTAAAGAAGGTCCAGTCGATCCCCTCCTCGGGAATCTTGACCGGCCGCACATTTGCAAACAGGTCCAGCGCCTTGCGCATCGCGACGTTGGCGCTCTCGATGTTCGGCATCCCGTCGCCGGCGCGGGGGGTGGTGGTGGGTCCCTTGAGGATGACATGGCAGCCCTTGAGCTGCTCCATCACATCGTCCGGGATCGCCTTGCCGCAGGCGACCCGGTTCTCGATGGTCAGACCGTCGATCTCCCGAAACTCGATCCGGCCGGCCGCGACCTCGTCCTTGAGCAGGAAACGCAGCACCCGCTCGGCCTCGTGGGTGATGACCGGGCCGATGCCGTCGCCGCCGCAGATGCCGACCACGATCTTGGGCAGCGCGGCGTAATCGACAAAATCGCCCTGCTCCCGCATCGCGGCCGCCCGTTTCTGCTGGCTCTCGAGTACCTTCTTAAACTGTTCTACCGCAGCATTGAAATCCATCTGTTTCTCATCCTTTCGTATCGGGGTGGGCAACGCTCAGCCGTTGCTCTTCATCCGGGTGTAGTTGAGCAGACCGCCGGCGGCGATGACGTCGCACTGCCGGTCGGAGAGCACGCAGCTGAGGGGATATTCCTCGCCGCGGGTGACATTCTTGAGCACCAGCTTGCCGGCCCGGATGCCGCTCTGCACCCCGTCCAGCAGGATCTGGTCGCCCTGGCTGATCCGCTCGTAGTCGGCCGGGTCGGCGAACTCGAGCGGCAGGATGCCGGCGTTGACGAGGTTCGCCTTGTGAATCCGGGCAAAGCTGACCGCGATGACCGCCCGGATGCCGAGATAGAGCGGCACCAGCGCCGCGTGCTCCCGGCTCGAGCCCTGGCCGTAGTTCGAGCCGCCGACGATCACCCCGCCGTCCGCGGCGAGGGCCCGGTCGTGGAAGGTCGGGTCGCACTTCTCAAAGCAGAAGTGGGCAATCTTCGGGATGTTGCTGCGGAAGGGCAGCACCTTGGCGCCGGCCGGCATGATGTGGTCGGTGGTGATGTTGTCCCCGACCTTGAGCAGCACCGGCAGCTCCATGTGGTCCTGCGGCACCATCGCCTTGGGCAGCGGCTGGATGTTCGGGCCGCGCAGCACCTCGACCTGCTCGTAGTCCGCCTCGCTCGCCGGCATCGAGATCATGTTGTCGTTGATCAGATACCGCTCGGGCAGTTTCGGTTTCTCGATCGGGGGCAGGGTGGTGGGGTCGGTGAAGTAGCCGGACAGCGCGCTCGCCGCCGCCGTCTCGGGGCTGACCAGATAGACGCTCGCGTCCTGGGTGCCGCTGCGGCCCTCAAAGTTGCGGTTGAAGGTGCGCAGCGAGACCCCCTTGCTGTTGGGGGAGAACCCCATCCCGATGCAGGGGCCGCAGGCCGACTCGAGGATTCGGGCGCCGGCGCCGATCAGATCGGCCAGCGCGCCGTTCTCGGCCAGCATGGTCAGCACCTGCTTGGAGCCCGGGCTGATCGAGAGCTCGACGTCCGGCGCGACCGTCTTGCCCCGCAGCATCGCGGCGACGGTCATCAGGTCGGCGAGGGAGGAGTTGGTGCAGCTGCCGATGCAGACCTGATCCACCTTGGTCATCCCGAGGCTGCGCACCGGCTTGACGTTGTCGGGGCTGTGGGGGCAGGCGGCCAGCGGCTCGAGGGTGGACAGATCGATCTGGATGGTCCGGCTGTACTCCGCGTCGGGATCGGCGTCCAGCGGTTTCCAGTCCCCCTCGCGGCCCTGCGCTGCGAGAAATGCGCGGGTGACCTCGTCGGAGGGGAAGATGCTGGTGGTCGCGCCGAGCTCGGCGCCCATGTTGGTGATGGTGGCCCGCTCGGGCACCGAGAGGGTGGCGACCCCCTCGCCGCCGTACTCGACGATCTTGCCCACGCCCCCCTTGACCGAGAGGATCCGCAGCAGCTCGAGGATGACGTCCTTCGCGCTGACATAGGGCCGCAGACGGCCGGTCAGCTCGACCCGGATGATCTCCGGATAGGGGATGTAGTAGGCGCCGCCGCCCATCGCGACCGCGACGTCGAGGCCGCCCGCGCCGATCGCGAGGCAGCCGATGCCGCCCGCGGTGGGGGTGTGGCTGTCGCTGCCGATCAGCGTCTTGCCGGGAACGGCGAACCGCTCGAGGTGGACCTGATGGCAGATGCCGTTGCCGGGGCGGGAATACCGCACCCCGATCCGCTTTGCGATCGAGCGGATGAAGATGTGGTCGTCCGCGTTCTCAAAGCCGTTCTGCAGCGTGTTGTGGTCGATGTAGGCGACCGAGAGCTCGGTGCGCACCCGGGGGATGCCCATCGCCTCGAACTCGAGGTAGGCCATCGTCCCGGTCGCGTCCTGCGTCAGGGTCTGGTCGATCCGCAGCCCGACCTCGCTGCCGGGGCGCATCTCCCCGTCGACGAGGTGGGCGGCAATGATCTTTTGTGCAATACTCTTTCCCATATTTTTCTTCCCCTCAATTCCGTCCTGCGCGGCAAAACAAAAACCGCGCATTGATTCCTATTTATAGTATCGGTTTTTGCGGTGATTGTCAATGTTTTAACAGGCTGGGCGGCAGGTATAAACCGGCCGCAAACTCAAAGAATAAGGGGGAGAAAGGCGGGTGCAGTATGGCTGAAAATATTTTTGTCGATCGGGCGGACCAGCAGGACGAGACGGACAGCGGACAGGATACCGAGATTGAGCGGGAGCGGCTGGAGCGGGAGTCGATCCTCGAGACCGGCAGCGTCCCGAAGACCCGGGGGCGGCACGCGATCCACTGTCTGACGGTGATCGGGCAGATCGAGGGGCATGTCGCCGCCCCGGCCTCCCAGAAGGCGACCCGGTACGAGCATGTGATCCCCCAGCTGGTGGCGGTGCAGGAGGACCCCGAGATCGAGGGGCTGCTGATCCTGCTCAACACGGTGGGCGGGGACGTCGAGGCGGGGCTCGCGCTGGCCGAGCTGATCGCCGGGGTCTCGAAACCGACCGCCTCGCTGGTGCTGGGGGGCGGGCACTCGATCGGGATCCCGCTCGCGGTCTCGGCCCGGCGCAGCTTTATCGTGCCGACCGCGACGATGACGATTCATCCGGTGCGCCACTCCGGCATGATGATCGGGGTGCCCCAGACGATGAGCTACTTCGAGCGGATGCAGCAGCGGATCACCGGCTTTGTCGCCGCCCATTCCGGCATCCGGGAGGAGCGGTTCACCGAGCTGATGATGAACACCGGCGAGATGGTGATGGATGTCGGCTCGGTGCTCGACGGCAAGCGGGCGGTGGAGGAGGGGCTGATCGATGAGCTCGGCTCCCTCGACAGCGCGCTGCGCTGGCTCTACCGGGAGATCGAGCGGGGCGGCAGACGGGGCAGAAAAAAGAGCGGTTCGAAACACAGATGAAAGAGGGGCGGCTAACAGCCGCCCTCTTTTCGTCGACCGGTTTTGTTTTACAAGAGGCGGATTTGGTGGTACAATAATATTTCAGCCAGAGTCCTTTCGGCGGTCTGCGCCCGAAAGGAAAATAATACCGCCGGAGGCAGAAGTATGACAATTTTGGACGGCCTGTTTCAGGGAATCATTCAGGGGGCAACCGAGTTTTTGCCCATCTCGAGCGACGGACACCTCACCCTCTACCAGCATCTGACCGGAAATTCCGGCGAGGGGGCGCTCTTCTTCAATCTGATGCTGCATCTGGGCACCCTTGTGGCGGTCTTTGTCGCCTACCACAAGGATATCTGGGAGCTGATCTGTGCCTTCTTCGCGATGGTCCGGGACATCTTCACCGGAAGGTTCAGCTTTAAGACCAAGGACGAAAACCGCCGGATGATCTTCATGCTCTTTCTCGCCTGCGTCCCGCTGCTGGCCTTTCTGCCGGTCAAGGACTGGGTGACCGGCATCACCGAGGACAGCGACATCGTGGTCGAGGGGCTGTGTTTCCTCTGGACGGCGGCGCTGCTCTTCCTCGCCTCGAAATGCGTCAAAGGCAAGAAGACCGCAAGCGGGATGCGGGTGCGGGATGCGCTGATCGTCGGCGTCTTCCAGGGCACCGCCATCATGCCGGGCATCTCCCGCTCGGGCTCCACCATCTCGAGCGGCCTGCTGCTGGGCTACTCGAAGGAGTACTGCGTCAAGTTCAGTTTCATCCTCGGCATTCCCGCCATCCTCGGCGCGAGCCTGCTCGAGGCAAAGGACGCGTTTGAGGCGGGGATCTCGATCGAGTGGGGCCCGGTGCTGGTCGGCATGCTGACCGCCGCCGTGGTGGGCTATCTCTGCATCCGGCTGATCCAGTACCTCGTCGCGAGCGACCGGTTCATCCTCTTCTCCTACTACACCGCCGCGCTGGGCACCGTCGTGCTGATCGCGGGGATCCTCGAGCATCTGTGGGGCGAGAACATCGTCGCGCTGGTCTCGCGGCTGCTGTGAGCCGGTCAAATTTAGGGAGTATCTGACCAATGGCAACGAAAAACACAAAGAAAAAGACCCCGGCACACCGCCGCAAAGCGGCGAAACGGCAGCCCGAGATCAACAAATCCTGGAGCATTCTGCTCTTCGGGCTCGGTGCGCTGCTGCTCGCGCTGACCTTCATCAAGGGGGCGCCGGTCTGGAACGCCATCTCGGGGCTGCTGTTCGGGCTGTTCGGGGTCATCACCTACGCCGTCGCACCGGTGGTGCTCTACCTCGCCTGCCTGATCGCGGCGGGCCGGCCGGCCAGGGCGAAACTCTGGCAGGGCGGTCTGCTGCTCTGCTTTGCCAGCGCACTGGCGCTGATCTTCTCCCGGCTGGATCTCTCTGCCGGGACCTTTTTTGAGATTCTCGCGGCGCTCGGCCAGGCGGGGCAGCAGCTGCGGGGCGGGGGACTGCTCTCGGCGCTGATCGGCTGGCCGCTGCTCGTCCTCTGCGGGCGGCCGGCGGCGAACATCATCATCGTGGTGATCGTGCTGGTCTTCTTCATGCTGCTGACCAACACCACCCCGGTCGATCTCTACCGGATCTTCCGGGAGAAGGCGGGCAGCGCCAAGGGGCGGTTCGACGAGTATGAGCGCAACGCCGCGGCCGCCCGGGCCGCCCGGGAGGAGCGCCGCCGGCAGGAGGTCGCCGCGGCGGCGGCCGAGCTCGAGGCCGAGGAGGCCGCGCGCGCCCGTGCCGCCCGCACCGCGTCGAGCATCGACATCCCGCTCGACGACACCGGCGCCGGGATGCCCCAGGCCGAGGGCGGCCCGCGGGACTACGGCTCCGCCCCCCCGCCGCCGGGCATTGACATGAGCGCCCCCTTTGCGACCCACATTTCCGCAAAGCCGAAGGAGCAGCCCGCCGCGAAACAACCCGAGCCGCCGGCGGCAAAGCCGCAGCAGGAGTCCGCAACGGAGGACAGCGCGGTGGACCAGTTGATTCGCAAAGCGGCGGCGCCGAAACCGGCGCAGGAGACGGTGCATCCGGCGGATGCGGACGGGCAGCTGCTGATTGCCCCCGGCACGCCGGGGCAGAACGCCTATCAGCACCCGCCGCTGAGCCTCTTTGAGCCGGACAAGCCCGGCACCGACAGCGGGGACGAGGCCGAGATGCGCAAAAACGCCGATCTGTTGGTCAACACGCTGGCGAGTTTCGGGGTTCAGACCCGGCTGATGGACATCAGCCGCGGCCCGTCGGTCACCCGGTACGAGCTGCAGCCCGCCGCCGGGGTCAAGATCAGCCGGATCACCGGCCTCGCCGACGACATCGCCCTCAACCTCGCGGCCGCCGGGGTGCGGATCGAGGCGCCGATCCCCGGCAAGGCGGCGGTCGGCATCGAGGTGCCGAACAAACACGCGAGTTCGGTGAGCATGTACAGCATCCTGAATGCGCCGGCCTTCCGCAGCAGCAAGAGCCCGATTCTGATCCCGCTGGGCAAGGACATCGCCGGCAGCGTGCAGGTGGCGGACCTGACCAAGATGCCCCATCTGCTGATCGCCGGCTCGACCGGCAGCGGCAAGTCGGTCTGTATCAACGCGATCATCATCAGCATCATCTACCGCAGCAGCCCGGAGGAGGTCAAGCTGATCCTCATCGACCCCAAGGTGGTCGAGCTGTCGGATTATAACGGCATTCCCCATCTGCTGATGCCGGTGGTCACCGAGCCGCGCAAGGCCAGCGGCGCGCTGGGCAGCGCGGTGGCCGAGATGGAGCGCCGCTACCAGCTGTTCGCCGCGAACAACGTGCGGGACATCAAGAGCTACAACCGGCTGGCCGAGACCGACGGAACGCTCGAGCACCTGCCCTACATCGCCATTGTCATCGACGAGCTGGCCGACCTGATGATGGTCGCCGGCAAGGAGGTCGAGGACTACATCTGCCGGATCGCCCAGAAGGCCCGGGCCGCCGGCATGCACCTGATCGTCGCGACCCAGCGGCCGAGCGTCGACGTCATCACCGGCCTGATCAAGGCCAACATCCCCAGCCGGATCGCGTTTGCGGTCTCGAGCCAGATCGACAGCCGCACCATCCTCGACGGGGCGGGCGCGGAGAAACTGCTCGGCATGGGCGACATGCTGTTCTTGCCGGTCGGCGCGAACAAGCCGGTCCGGATCCAGGGCACCTATGTCAAGGACGGGGAGATCTCGGCGGTCATCGACTATGTCAAGCAGTCGGGGGACGCCCAGTACGACGAGAACATGATCTCGGATATGGAGAAGTACGCCACCGAGGCCGCCGGCAAGAGCGGCGGATCCGACGGGGACGCCGGCTCGGATCAGGACCCGATGCTGCAGCAGGCGATCGAGACGGTGGTGGATGCCGGCATGGCCTCGACCTCGCTGCTCCAGCGCAAGCTCAAGCTCGGCTATGCCCGGGCGGCGCGGATCATGGACGCGATGGAGGAGCTGCATGTCATCGGTCCCTACGAGGGCTCAAAGCCCCGGGCGGTGCTGATCGGCCGCCAGCAGGTGATCGAGATGTTTACCAACGGCACAAACGAGGAGCCCCCGTTCTGATCCGGGCGGCGGAAAGGAGCAAGGATGAACGAGTTTTTGCCCGTCAGCGGCGCCGAGATGCGACAGCGGGGCTGGGATTGCTGCGATTTTGTGGTCGTCTCGGGGGACGCCTATGTCGACCACCCGAGCTTTGGCCCCGCCATCATCTCCCGGCTGCTTGAGAGCCAGGGCTACCGGGTGGGCTTTCTCTCCCAGCCGGATTTTACCACCGCGGAGAGTTTCAAGGAGTTCGGCCGGCCGAAGTACGCCTTTCTGATCGGGGCGGGGAATGTCGACAGCATGGTCGCCCACTACTCGGTGGCGAAGATCCGCCGCAAGGTGGACGAGTACACCCCCGGCGGCAGGGCCGGCAAGCGGCCCGACCGGGCGGCGATCGTCTACGCAAAGCTCGCCCGGCAGGCCTATCCTGAGGTGCCGATCGTGCTCGGCGGGCTGGAGGCCTCGCTGCGCCGGTTCGCCCACTACGACTACTGGTCGGACACCGTGATGCCCTCGATCCTCGAGGACTCGGGCGCCGATCTGCTCACCTTCGGTATGGGGGAGCACCAGACGGGCGAGATCGCAAAGCGGCTTGCAGCGGGGGAGA
>DXIA01000115.1 GCA_019113125.1 Candidatus Pygmaiobacter gallistercoris
CCTCACTCCGCATGGGCCGCGGTCTTGAGGGCGAGCTGGACCAGGTCGTCCATCGTGTGGGCGGGATCCCGGTCGGGCAGCTCGACGAAGATCTCGTTGCCGTTCTCATCGTACCGGATGCCGGTGGTGATGCCGACCATCATCAGCGCGCGGGCACCGAACTGGGCCGCGGCGGTGTAAAAGGCGGTGCCCTCCTGCTCGGAGCAGAGCATGCCGTACTGTTTCCAGAGTTTCGACTTGTAGGTCTCGTCCCGGTAGAGCCGGTCATTGCAGATGGTGCCGCCGACATAGGTGGTCAGGTTCATCTCCTTGGCGATCCGGTCGGCGGTGCACAGCAGCCCGAAGTCCGCGACCGGGGAGAAATGACCGTTGAAGATGTTGTCGTTGATCCCGCTGGTGGTGCTGGTCGCCTGGGAGAGGACGATGTCGAAGTTGCGCATATCCTCCCGGTAGCCGCCGGAGGTTCCGGCCCGGACCAGGATCTTGCAGCCGTAATCCCGGCAGAGCTCGGTGGCATAGATCAGCATCGAGGGGCCGCCCATGCCGACCGCCATCACCGAGACCCGCACCCCTTCATAGGTGCCGGTATAGCAGTAGGCACAGCGGGTCTTGTTGACCAGAACCGGATTCTCGAGATAGGTCTCGGCCATATGTTTTGCCCGGTTGGGGTCTCCCACCAGTACGATTCGCTCGGCGATCTCGCCGACCTTTGCATCATTGTGCATCGTCATTGCTGTTTTGCTCCTTTTTTGTCCGCACGGCGGCGGGTTTGTTGCTCTCATTATACCGCGAAATCCGCCCGGAGAAAAGAACAAAAAAGCATCCCTCACAACTTGTCCGCACCGAACTGCGGCGACCGCCGTCCTCCCGCCGGGTTCAGGCGGAATTGCCGCGCCGGGCAGAAAAATATTCTTCTGCCGCGTCTTCGCAGCTCCGCTGCTGCAAATCGATAAATCCCTCGGCATCCAGCGCTTTGTCGTACAGATACCAGGGGAACTTCTCCCGCAGATCCTCGGCGTAGTACGGGTCGTCCCGCGGCTCCCAGTACTCGACCAGCGCGTACCGCCCCTGCTCCTCCTTCTCCTTCGCGGTGATCACCGTCGGG
The DNA here is from genome assembly GCA_019113125.1 of Candidatus Pygmaiobacter gallistercoris. GTDB lineage: Bacteria > Bacillota > Clostridia > Oscillospirales > Ruminococcaceae > Pygmaiobacter > Pygmaiobacter gallistercoris. The sequence goes on from DXIA01000115.1 coordinate 1,106, forward strand.
ATATGGGCGCTGGATTCCAGCCGAAGGGCGCCGTTCTCCCCGCTGTATTCCTGGTACAGCACCCAGAGATAAACCGTTGTCTCCTTTCCGCTTTGATCCGTCCCCAGTACCTGATAGTCCACCGCGACAAAATGATTGCCCGTCTTTTCCCCCCGGTGATGCGCGGCGATCTGCTGCACGACAAAGGAGGACAGATTTCCGTTCAGGGTCGTCGTTGCCCGCGGGTTGGTCAAAAAGCAGAGCCCGACCGCGGCCACCGCCGCGGCCGCGACCAGCCTCAGCCAAAAAGCCGGCCTTCGATACCGGAGCACCGCCTTCACCCTTTCCTTGACCGCGACCTCCCCAAAGGCAAGCGGGCCGGCCGCGCGCCTTTGCCCGCGGGTGCTGCAGCGCAGCAGCGTCTGGGCGTAGTCCGCCCTCTGAGCCGCGTCGAGCGTTTGGATCACCTTTTCATCGCAGGCGAGCTCGATGTCCCGGCAGAGCAGCGCATAGCAGAGCCAGATCAGGGGATTGAACCAATACACCGCCAGGATCAGAAATCCGAGCAGTTTCCACAGCGGATCCCTGCGCCGGATATGCGCCTGCTCATGTGCAATCATCTCTTCCATCTGCCGCCCCTCGCCGAAGGGCAGATAGATCTTCGGTCGGACCACGCCGAGAACAAACGGCGAGACGACCTCTTCGCTCTGATAGATATTGTCCCGCAGCCGAACCGCAGCGGCGATCCGCCGCTTGATGCCGAGGGAGCACAGCAGCGCGTACAGCACCATCCCGGCGACGCCGGCGGCCCAGATCAGGGAACAGACCGGGATCCAGATCTGCAGCGGATTTGCGCTTGCGGCGGGATCGGGGGCGAGCGACCCGCTGAGTACCGGGTTCACAAGCTGGTTGAGCGCCGCGATGCCGGTGTCGATCTCCGGCACGCTGTCGGTCATGATGCCGGGGGCGACCGTCTCCGCGTTCGGGATCAGGCTCACCGCGCTCTCGATCAAAAACGGCGAGACCAGCCGGATTCCCACCATCCCCCAAAGGGCCACCACAATCCGTCCGGACACTCGTCTGAGCAGCGGCCGCAGCAGCAGCACGGCAACCACCAGCCAGCTCGCCGCGATGCTTCGGTTGAGTACTGTCAGAAAGAACTGACTCATGTCGCACCTCCCTGTCGATACCGGTCGATCATCTGCTGAATCGCGTCGATCTCGGCGTCCGAGATCTTTTTGCACCTTGTAAATGCCGCGACAAAGGCGGGCAGCGATCCCTCAAACGTCTTCTCGACCATCTCATTGAGCTCGGCGGCCTGCGCCTCGTCCTTGCTGACCAGCGAGGTGACCACCCCGTTCTCCTTTTTCAGCACCCCGCGGTCGGACAGCCGCTTGATCACCGTGTAGGTGGTGGTGGGTTTCCAGCCGAGCCGCTCCCCGCAGAGTTCCACCAGCCTGCCGGTCTTCACCGGCTCCTCCTCCCACAGAATGAGGCAAAACCGATATTCGCTCTCAAAAATTTTCGGTACGTCCATCCCAAAGACCTTTCCTTTCCTGTTTCTCTAATGCATTAGAGTTCATAAACACTCTAACAGATTAGAGTATCGTTGTCAAGGCCCTTTTCGGAATTTTTGAAATCCCCGGACCGCCGCCCGAAAAAAGAGCAAAAAAAGCGGCCCGCAAGCCAAGGGAAGGCTTGCAGGCCGCACAATACTGTTACAATTCCTCGAGGCAGAGCCCGTTTTCGGTCAGGTACCGGGCCGCCTCCACCCCGACATACCGGTAGTGCCAGGGCTCGTACTCCACCCCGGTGAGGGCGGTCTTGTCCTTGGGGTACCGCAGTACAAAGCCGTACTCGACACAGTGGGCGGCGAGCCACGCAAATTCCGGCGTCTGCTCAAACTCCCCGGTCAGGTCGTCGTGTCCGCTGTACCAGTTGGCCGAGACGATGTCGGCCGCGAGACCGAGGTTGTGCTCGCTGGTGCCGGGCGCCGCCACCCAGCGGGCGGCCTGCTGCTCTGCCTCCTGCTGCGCGAGGCCCTGGTCGAGATAGTAGTTGACCTTTCGCCGGTAGAGCGCGGTCTGCCGCTCGACGCTGCGGTAGGTCGAGACGAGGTAGAGGGGCAGACCCGCGTCGGCCGCCCCCTTGAGCATCGTGTTGAGCTGCTCCACCGCCCGCACGTCGAAGAGCCGGTCCTCATAATCTTCAACCGGCACCGTCTCGACGGTGAAATCCTCCGGCAGCGGGTGTTCCGCATTGACCAGCAGGGTACTCCAGCCCGCGTCCGGCCGCGCCGCCGCGGCCTGCGAGGGCAGAGAGCTGCTCTCCCCCACCCCGCTGTCCGACACCGAAGAGCTGTTCTCCTCTCCCCAGCAACCGGTCAACAATACACCGGCGAGCGCCAGCGCCAGCAACCGAACCCCTCTGTGTTTCAACCGCAACCACCCTTTCCCGGGCGGCCGAGCCGCCCTAGCTGAGATTGCCGGTCAGGGTCATCACCGCGCAGAGGGCGGCAAGCGGCGCCGTCTCGCACCGCAGAATCCGGGGGCCGAGCCCCAGCAGGGTCGCACCGGCCGCCTTGGCCTGCGCCGCCTCCTCCTCCGAAAAACCGCCCTCCGCGCCGGTGATGATGGCGACGCTGCGCGCCTTCTCCAGCCGGCTATGTAGCGGTGTCCCGGGGGCCAGCGCCTCGCCGCCCCGCTCGTAGCAGAAGAGGGCGAGGTCGTAGTCTGGAATCCTCTCACAGAGCGCGTCGAACGAGACCGCCCCGCCGACGGCGGGGACCCTGCCCCGGCCGCTCTGCTTTGCGGCCTCCCGGGCGATCCGGTTCCAGCGGGTCAGCTTGACCTGCTCGTTTTTCGGCTTTGCGATGCAGAACCGGCTGGTGAAGGGGCAAATCTCCGCCGCGCCGAGCTCGGTGGATTTCTGGATGATCCACTCGAGCTTATCCCCCTTGGGCATCCCCACAAATAGGGTGACCGCGAGGGGCGGCTCCGATACGCTCGGGGCGCTGGAAATGATTGCAAGCTCGACCTCATCGGGGGCCGCCCGCACCACCTGCGCGGCGTAGTCGGTCCCCGCGCCGTCGCAGAGGGTGACCGCGTCGCCGGGGGCCGCCCGCAGCACCCGGGCGAGATGGGCCGCCTCCTCCCCTGTCAGAAAGGCGCGGCTCCCCTCGATGCGGTCGGTGAAATACCGGTGGCTCATGCGCGCTCCTCCGGATGGCCTGCGAGGATGCAGACCCATCCGTCGTCCCGCCGGATCTCCCGCACCGCGAGGCCGGCGGCGGTGATCGCCGCGGCGACCTCCTCTTCCCGCTCATCGATGATGCCGCTGGCGATGAAGATACCGCCCGCCTCGAGCAGCGCCGGCACCGAGGGGGCGAGGGCGATGATCGCATTCGCGACGATGTTGGCGGTGATGATCTGATAGGTTCCGCTGACCTGATCCGACAGGTTGCCCACCCGCACATGGAATCGGTCGGCGACCCCGTTGAGGGCGGCGTTCTCCCCGGCAGTGCGCACGCACATCGGGTCGATGTCCACCCCGTCGGCCTCGGCGGCGCCGAGCAGCAGCGCCGCGATGGCGAGGATGCCGCTGCCGGTGCCGATGTCCAGCATCCGCTCACCGCCCCGGATCCGCTCGTCCAGCGCCCGCAGACAGAGCGAGGTGGTCTCGTGGGTGCCGGTGCCGAAGGCCATGCCGGGGTCGAGCCGCAGCACCACCCGGTCGGGGTTATCGTACTCTTCCCAGCTCGGGCAGACGGCCAGCCGGTTGCCCAGCTCCATTGCGTGGTAGAACGCCTTCCAGCCGTTCTCCCAGTCGTCCTCCTCGACACCGGTGACCTTGAGCGTGGCGTCCAGCTCGCTGGCGAGCAGCCGCTGGCGCAGCAGCTCGAGCACCTCGGCGGGGTTCTCGTCGGGCGAGAGGTAGAGGTGGACGATGACGGTGTTGCGGTCCTTGTCCCGCAGCTCCTGCTCGATCAGGTCGACATGGGCGATCGCCTCGACCTGCTGCTCGAGATCCGAGTAGTCCTCAATATAGATCCCCCCGCCGGCGATGCCGGTCGCGATCGCCTCGGCGGTGTCCGCCTGCGCCTTGGGGACGGCGATGCTGATGTCCTTCCACTCCATCCTGTCCGCTCCTTTCAGTCCCGCGCCTTCCGGTTGATGCCCAGCCGGATTGCCTCGCTCGCCACCGCGTCGGCCACGATATCCGCCACCCGCTTGTCAAAGGCGGTGGGCAGGATGTAGTCGGCCGAGAGCTCATCGTCCGACACCGCGGCGGCGATGCCCCGGGCGGCCGCCTCCTTCATGCTGTCGGTGATCCGCGGCGCGCGGACCGCCAGCGCCCCCTTGAAGATGCCGGGGAAGGCGAGGATATTGTTGACCTGGTTGGGGTAGTCGCTGCGGCCGGTGCCGACCACCGCCGCGCCGCCCGCCTTCGCCTCGTCGGGGAAGATCTCGGGGGTGGGGTTTGCCATCGGGAAGAGGATCGGCTTTTCGGCCATCGTGGCGACCATTTCCCGGGTGACAAGACCCGGACGGGAGACCCCGACAAAGACATCCGCTCCACGCATCGCGTCGGCGAGGGTGCCCCGCTGCCCCCCGAGGTTGGTGACCTTCGCCATCTCGGCCTGGGCGGGGTTGTTCTCGGGGTTGCCGTCCCAGATGATGCCCTGCCGGTCGACGAGGGTGACGCTGCCGAGTTTCATCTGAAGGATCAGCTTTGCGATTGAGATGCCGGCCGCACCGGCCCCATTGATGACGATCTTCACGCTGCCCTCCGGCTTGCCGACCACCTTGAGCGCGTTGATCAGCGCCGCCGACAGCACGATCGCGGTGCCGTGCTGGTCGTCGTGGAAGACCGGGATGTCGCAGACCTCCTGCAGCCGCCGCTCGATCTCAAAGCAGCGGGGGGCCGAGATGTCCTCGAGGTTGATGCCGCCGAAACTCTTGGAGATCAGCTGCACCGTCCGGACGATCTCGTCGGGGTCCTTCGAGTCGATGCAGATCGGGAAGGCGTCGATCCCCCCGAACTCCTTGAAGAGGACGCATTTGCCCTCCATCACCGGCATGCCGGCCACCGGGCCGATGTCCCCGAGCCCCAGCACCGCGGTGCCGTCGGTGACCACCGCGACGAGGTTGCCCCGCCGGGTGTAGGTGTAGCTGAGGTCCTCCTCCTTTGCGATCTCCTTGCAGGGCTCCGCCACCCCGGGGGTGTAGGCGATCGCGAGATCCGCCATATTCTCCACCTTTGCCCGGCTGATCACCTCGATCTTGCCCTGCCAGTCCCGGTGCGCCGCAAGCGCCTGCGCGCGCTTATCCATCTGCTCTGCCATCTACAGCATCTCCCTTTTGGTTTGTTTTGAGGGACCCAGTTGTCCCGCCCTTTTCCGCCCCCTATTATACCAAATCCGATGCCGGGTGAAAAGCCGCCGGGATTTTCAGAAAATCTTCAGAGTTTCTTTGTCTGTTCTTCGATTTTTTCCGGTATACTGGGGGCAGTTTCGCAAAAGGGGGGATCTGCTTGAAGAATCTGCTGCTTGAGGGGTACGGCTTTGCCTGCTGCTGCCTGCCGCCGGCGCTGCTCTTTTTCGCGCGCCGGTCGGAGCGGAGCAGCCGGGGCCGGCGCGCCCTCTTCGCCCTCTTTCTCTGCTACCTCGGCGCGGTCTTCTCGATCACCGGCGCCGGTACCCTCTACGATCTCATCGCCCGAAATTTCGCCCTCTCGTTTTACCAGAGCAACCTCACCCCATTTGCCTCCCCGTTTCTCTCGTCGGGGTACCTGTTGAATATCCTGCTGTTTGTGCCGCTCGGGCTGCTGGCCGTTCTGCTCTGGCCGGGACGGGGATGCACAGCGGCGGCGGTCGGCTGTGGATTTTTCTTCTCCCTCGCCATCGAGTGCAGCCAGCTGTACAACAACCGGTTCACCGACCTCGACGACCTCACCGCCAACACCCTCGGCGCGCTGGTGGGGGCACTGGTCGCGCTCGCGGTGCAAAAACTGTTGTTCCGCCGCAGACCGGCGGCGCGGCCGCCCCTCTCCCCCGCCCTCTATCTCACGGCGGCGTTTCTCGGCCGGTTTCTGCTCTTTGCCGAGCTGCGGGCGGCCGGGTGGCTCTACGGGTTTTAAAAACAAAAAGAGAGCGGCAGAAAGGTGTGGCAGAATAAGAAAACAACGCCGTAAAAAGGCCGCTTTTGCGCGGCTGCGGCGTCAAAACGTCTCGACAACCACAAAGGGTGCCTTCGACGCTTTTCCTTGCACCCGCATCAAAATCGACCTT
>DXIA01000116.1 GCA_019113125.1 Candidatus Pygmaiobacter gallistercoris
AAGGTCGATTTTGATGCGGGTGCAAGGAAAAACGTCGAAGGCACCCTTTGTGGTTGTCGAGACGTTTTGACGCCGCAGCCGCGCAAAAGCGGCCTTTTTACGGCGTTGTTTTCTTATTCTGCCACACCTAAGCCGGTGGCTTTTTTATTCCGTTTTGGTCGGATGTGAATGTTCGCCCAGCACCTGCTGCAGCATCTCGAGAAAATGGGCGGCGGGCTTTGGAAAATCCTGATACTTCTTCCAGGCCACACTGACCCCCGATTGCAGCAGCGGGCGGAACGGGCGGAAGGTCAGCAGGCTGCCCTCGTACTCGGGCACCAGATGGGAGAGACAGAGCGCGCAGCCGGCCCCCTGCAGCACCAGCAGCGAGGCGTTGAAGATCAGGTTGTAGGTGCCGAGGATCCGCGGTGAGCGCCGGCGGGAGCCGAGCCAGCCCGCGATGCCGTCCCGGACAAAGGCCTGTCGGGAGACCAGCAGCGGAAGATCCTCGAGATCCTCCACCTCGATGGCCTCCTTTTCGGCGAGCGGGTGGTCCCTGCGCAGCAGCAGACCCCAGGTGTCCCGGTAGGGCAGCTGAAGATGATCGTATTTATCCAGATCGACCGGATCGATGACCAGCCCGAAGTCGATCAGCCCGTTGTCCAGTCGCTCAAAGACATCCGGCGCGTTGCCGCTGTAAAGGTGCACCCGGATCAGCGGATAGCGCTGCTGCAGCCGGCAGATCGCCTCGGCGACCAGCGCCATGCCGCAGGTCTCGCCGCCGCCGATCTGCAGATCCCCCGCGACCTGATCGCCGGAGGCCTGCACCTCCGCTCGGGTCTTCTCCATCAGCTCCAGCATCTCCTCGGCCCGGCGGCGGAGGATGCGCCCCTCCTCGGTCAGGGTGACCTTTCGGCTGCCCCGGACCAGCAGCTGCCGGCCCAGTTCCTCCTCCAGTGCCTTCATCTCCCGGGACAGCGGGGGCTGGGTCATGTTCAGTGCCTCCGCCGCCCGGGTGATGCTCTCCTCCCGCGCAACGGCAAGAAAGTATTCGAGCCTGCGAAACTCCATCCAAACCCCTCCTTCTGCCCCCGATTATACCCGCTTTTGACATACCGATCAAGCATAAAAAGAAATACAATATATGTATTTGATATCACAACGCCGAACCGGTATGATAGTGATGGGAGCACAGGAGCATTTGTCCTTCACAAAATCAGATATCACAGAAGGAGAGGATACACAATGAGTGAAACACTGCATCTGACCGCGGAATGGGACAAGACCTTTCCGAAGAGCGACAAGGTGGATCACAGCAAGGTGACCTTTCATAACCGATATGGCATCACCCTCGCGGCCGACCTCTACCGACCGCAAGGCGCGAGCGGCAAGCTGGCTGCGATTGCGGTCTGCGGCCCCTTCGGCGCGGTCAAGGAACAGGCGTCCGGCCTCTATGCACAGGAGCTGGCCGAGCGGGGCTTTCTGACCCTCGCATTCGACCCCTCCTTCACCGGGGAGAGCGGGGGAGAGCCCCGCAACGTCGCCTCGCCCGACATCAACACCGAGGACTTCTGTGCGGCGGTGGACGCCCTCTCGGTGCGGGAGGATGTCGACCCCGAGCGGATCGGGATTCTCGGGGTCTGCGGCTGGGGCGGCATGGCGATCAACGCGGCCGCGGCGGACACCCGGATCAAGGCGACGGTCGCCTCCACCATGTACGATATGACCCGGGTCACCGCAAACGGCTATTTTGACGCCGAGGACAGCGCCGATCTGCGGCAGAAAAAGCGGGAGGCGTTCTCCCGTCAGCGGACCGAGGACTACAAAAATGGGACCTATGCCCGCGCCGGCGGGGTGGCGGATGAGATCCCGGAGGATGCGCCGCAGTTTGTCAAGGACTACTTCGCCTATTACAAGACTCCCCGCGGCTACCATCCCCGCTCGCTGAACTCGAACGCGGGCTGGAATGTCACCTCGGCGATCTCCTTTCTCAATATGCCGATTCTGCAGTACAGCAGCGAGATCCGCTCGGCGGTGCTGGTGGTGCATGGCGAGAAGGCGCACTCCTGCTATTTTGGCAAGGATGCCTTCGCGAAACTCAAGGGGGAGAACAAGGAGCTGCTGCTCATCCCCGGCGCAAGCCATACCGATCTCTACGACCAAAAGCAGATCATCCCGTTTGACAGGATCACCGATTTCTTCCACCGCTATCTCGGATAAGGAGGGTTATACCATGCAGGAAGAGAAGATTGTTCAGACCGCGGGCAGGCAGGCGCTGGGCGAGTTTGCCCCCGCCTTTGCCCATTACAATGACGACGTGCTGTTCGGGGAGAACTGGAATGATCCCGCCATCGACCACAAGCTGCGCTGCATCATCACGGTGGTGGCGCTGGTCAGCTCAGGGATTACCGATTCCTCGCTCCGGTACCACCTCGAGAACGCAAAGCGAGCCGGAGTGACCGCCGAGGAGGCAGCTGCCATCCTCACCCACATCTCGTTCTACGCCGGCTGGCCGAAGGCGTGGGCCGCCTTCAACATGGCAAAAGAGGTCTGGACGCCCCAGAGCGCAGACTGATCACATTCAATCTCCCTGGTTCATCAGGGGGATTTTTCTTTTGTCCTCCCGGCGTCACCAAACGCCGCTGTGCTCGCTATACTGAAGGCGGGAAGTCAAATCCGATTCGACAATTGAAACCGTTCAGATAGAGAACAACACAAGGAGGATAAGCGCATGGAGATTAAGGGGATTGATGTCTCCAGATGGCAGGGGTCGATTGATTGGAGCAGGGTGGCGTCTGCCGGGATCAAGTTCGTCATGGTTCGGCTCGGATACGGCAGTCCGGACGGCACCGCCTGCAAGCTGGACCCGCTCTACACCCAAAATGTCGAGGGGGCGCTCTCGGCCGGTATCGCGGTCGGCTGTTATTTTTACAGTTATGCCCAGAGCGTTGCCGGGGCGCAGCGTGAGGCGGAGTTCACCCTCAACCAGCTCGCGCGGTACCGGGGACGGATCCTTTATCCGATCGCCCTCGATATCGAGGACAGCAGCCAGCCGGTGCTCGGCAAGCAGACCCTCACCCAGATGGTGGCGGTCTACTGCTCGGTACTCGAGGAGGCAGGGTACTATTCGATGTTCTACTCCAGTGCAAATTGGGCCCGAAACTACCTCGATATGGAGGCACTCGCCCGTTACGACTTCTGGCTCGCGCAGTGGGCCAGCGCCCCGACCTATTCGGGCCACAGCTATAACATGTGGCAGCATTCGAATGTCGGGCGGGTGGCCGGGATCTCCGGCAACGTCGATCTCGATACCGCATTTTTGGATTTTGAGGCGGTGATCAAGCAGAAGAAACTCAACGGATACACCGGACCGCGCAAGAGCGTGGACCAGATCGCCGACGAGGTGATCGCCGGCAGATGGGGCAACGGCGCCGAGCGGAAAAACCGGCTTGAGGCCGCGGGATACAACTATGCGGAGGTCCAGCGCGCGGTCAACGCGAAAATCGGCACGAGAAAGAGCGACGAGGAGATCGCGCGGGAGGTCGTCGCCGGCAAGTGGGGCAACGGCGCCGAGCGGAGAAACCGGCTCGAGGCCGCGGGATACAACTACCAGGCAATCCAGAAGATCGTCAACAGTCTGCTGTAAGGTAAATGAAAAAGAAAAACCGCATTGGAAGTTTCCAATGCGGTTTTTGTTTGGCGGAGAGAAAGGGATTCGAACCCTTGATACTATTTCTAGTATACACGATTTCCAATCGTGCGCCTTCGACCAGCTCAGCCATCTCTCCGGATGAATCATACGCTCTGTCAAATCAGCTGTATTATTCAGTTTTGCCTGCGCCGGTTTTTCCGGGCACTTGTTTATAATAATCGATTCTCGTCCCATTG
>DXIA01000117.1 GCA_019113125.1 Candidatus Pygmaiobacter gallistercoris
CAGCCCACCCGCGACCGCCCCTATGTGGACCAGGTGCTCGCGCTCTATCCCCTCCATCACACCTACCTTGAGTGCGACGAGATTACACTGGCCGATCTGCTGCTGGACGCCGTCCGGATGAAGGATCTGCCCGGGATGGCCGATGTCGACGCCTCGCTGCTCTACTTCTGCGGTCTGGTCAAACAGCACAACAAGGTGGCACTGACCGGCGAGTGTGCGGACGAGATCTTCGGCGGCTATCCCTGGTTTTATCGTGAGGAGCTGCTCCGGACCGACGGTTTCCCCTGGTCCCCCGATCTGTTGGCACGCACTGCACTGCTGTCGGACGAGGCGATCCAGGCTCTGGATCTGGAGGAATATGTGCGGGCGAGATATCTCGAAACGCTGGCACAAGTACCGGTGCTGCCGGGAGAGACGGGTGATGTCCGCCGCAGGCGGGAGATGAGTTTTCTCAATCTGCGCTGGTTCATGCAGACACTGCTTGATCGTATGGACCGGACCAGCATGTACTGGGGACTCGAGGCACGGGTTCCCTTTGCAGACCATCGAATTGTCGAATATGTCTACAATGTCCCTTGGGAGATGAAGTACGAGAACTGGATGGAGAAGAAACTGCTGCGGGACGCCTGCAGAGATCTTCTGCCGCCCCAGCTGTTGTACCGCAAAAAGAGTCCCTACCCCAAGACCTATTCTCCGGCCTACGAGTCGCTGCTGACCGAGCGGTTTTGCCGGGTTCTCGCCGATCCACAAGCGCCTATCCAGCGTTTTCTGGATCAGAAGAAAGCGATGCAGTTTCTGGATCAGCCGAAGGATTACGGCAGACCCTGGTTTGGCCAGCTGATGGCCGGTCCCCAGATGATCGCCTACCTGCTGCAGGTAAATGACTGGATGGGGCAGTACGGCATTCGATAAACCGTATACACATAGTTTCTGACAAAGCACACAAAAAAGAGCGGTCTTCAGGCAACCAGCCTGAAAACCGCTCTTTTCTACTGCGTATCCCAGAACACAGAGCATCCGGGCTGCTCCGCCATGCTATCTCCGGGTTTTACCATCTCATCAAAGAATCTGAGAGAACTCAATTTTTTCCTGATTCGGGCCCTCAAGGTTGAAAAACCGTACCCCATTCGCCCAGAACGGGCGGCTCTGGATCTCCTGATCCAGCAGTTTGAGCCCCATCTTTTTTGCCTCTTCAAAGGCGGCATCCACATCCTGCACGTCAATGGCAAAGTGATCGACCGCGCCAGCGCAGCCCGCACAGGCCTCAGGAACATAGAACTCCAGCATCAGGTTCTTCTGCCCCATAAAGACGACCGGACCGCGCAGACCCTTCTCGCGCAGTTTCTCCTCAAAGCCGAGTGCCTTGTAGAATGCCACGCTCTTTTCCACATCCATCGTGGGAATGCCGATGTGCTGAATGCCGGTGATATTCTCTGAAAAACGCATCTTCTCTCCCCCCGTTCAGGCGCGGCGCAGATGGACGGCGAACCCGCCAATCTGCTCCTTGAAATAGATGGCGCCGATCTTGCCCTCTTCATTGATCGCCTCGGTAGAGTGATCCAGCTCCACCCCAATCCGCTCAAAGTAGGCAATTGCCCGGTCCATATCCCGGGTATTGATGCCGATATGTCCCATCTCACCGAGATAGCTGCCCTTGACGACCTCGGCAATGCTGCCGGGGAAATAAGCCCCCGGGGTCTCGGTCACCGTCTTGCCGAACAGGAACCCGAGCCGCCCGGCCACATTGCAGGCATCCTCGGCATCCTTGGTGTTGATGCCGACATGGGCCAGCTCAAATCCGAGCATTTTCTGAATCAAGCGCTGGCAAAGGCTCGTGATTCCGGCCCAGTCCTTCGCCTTGACCAGGCTGTCGGGGCAGGTGAAACTGCCGCCCACCGCCGCGACATTGGACAGCGCGAGATAGTCGAGCATATTCTCCTCATTGACCCCACCGGTGGGCAGGAAACGGATGCCGGCATACGGGCCGGCGAGTGCCTTAAGGGTCTTGGTTCCGCCATAGGCGGCGGCCGGGAAGAACTTGCAGACGGTGAGGCCAAAACTCATTGCCTGCTCAATGTCTGCCGGGGAAACCACGCCGGGCACAACGTCCACCTTGTTTTTCACGCACCAGTCGACCACGTCCGGATTGAATCCGGGGGTAACGATGAATTTCGCGCCGGCCTGTACTGCCGCCTCAGCCTGTTCCACCGTGTGCACCGTTCCCGCGCCGACCAGAACCTCCGGCGCACCTTGTGCCATCCGCGCGATGCACTCCTTCGCCGCATCGGTGCGGAAGGTCACCTCTGCGACCGGGATCCCACCCGCCTGCAGTGCCTTGGCCAGCGGAAGGGCGTCCTCCGGGTCATCCAGCACCACCAGCGGCACAAAACCGATCTGACTGATCCGCTGCAAATTCTCGCTCATTGTTTTCTCCTTTCACCGTGCTCACAGCGCGGTTTTACAGTTTTTCCTGTCCCATAAAAGCAGCAAGTTCCTTGCGGGTGGGCAGACCGTCGTTGTCGCCGATGCAGGTCACCTGAATCGCACCAACTGCATTGCCGCGGCGGACAGCCTCCCGCAGATCCTTGCCCTCCATCAGTGCGCTGAGGATACCGGCGGCGAATCCGTCGCCCGCGCCGACCGTGTCGACAACCTTCTCCACCTTGAAACCAGGCACCATCTCGCCGCCCTCGGCGGTCATCAGGTAGGCGCCCTTGCTGCCGACCTTGGTCACCACCGCTTTCGCACCGAGATTCAGATAGAACCGACCGATCGCCTCAGGATCTCGGGTACCGCAGAGAATCTCCCCCTCCGCTTCGCCGGGGAAGACGTAATCGGCAAGACCCGCCAGCTCATTGACCGTCTTGATCATCGTCTGCTGATCCGGCCAGAGCTGAGGGCGCAGATTTGGATCAAAGCTGACGGTGAGCCCGCTTTTGCGCGCCTTCTCGATCAGATAAAAGGAGGCCTCGCGGGTCGTCTGGGACAGAGCCGGCAGGATGCCGGTCAGATGCAGATAGCCGTAACCCGAAAAATCCACCCTGTCGACGTCCTCCTTGGACAGAGTAGAAGCTGCCGAGCCCTTGCGGAAATAGAAGATCTCCGGATCACCGACGCTCACCTTGCCCTTGAGCATAAATCCGGTGCTCCGCTCGGTGGAGTAGCTCACAAATTCACTGCCAATCTTGTTGTCCCCGAGCACCTTGACAATCCGTTTACCAAACGGATCGTTTCCAAGTCTGGTCAGATAGGTGACCGGCTGTTCGAGCCGTGCCAACCCCACCGCGACATTGAACTCCGCGCCGGCGACCGCCATCGTGTAGCCGCTGACCTCATCGAGCGGGCCCTCGCTCTGCGCGATGAACAGGCCCATCGGTTCTCCGACCAAGATTGCTCCCTTGCTCATCTCTTTACACACCTTTCCAGAATCGACGAAACGCCCCTCCCGCAGGGGACGGCGCTCAGAGGAT
>DXIA01000118.1 GCA_019113125.1 Candidatus Pygmaiobacter gallistercoris
ATTCCACTGCCTGCTCGATAAATTCTCGCTCGGTCTTTGCCCGGTTGAGAAACTGCCGGTACTCCTCACAGTAGGCCCATGCTGTATCCTTCAGCTCGGGGCGCGCATCCAACACATTCGGCGCCTTGTAAAACAGCTGTTCTTCCAGCCGTTTTGCTGCACTTTTTTCTTTTTCCATTTTTCTTCCTCCTATCTCAGCGGTAAAGCCGTTGATAGCTTTGATAAGCACTTGTTACCTTTTTAACATATCGCGCCATCTGTGGATAGGGAAACTCCGCAAGCCTATCTTCCCCTGCGGCATACTGCGCCTGCTCAAGCAATCCGTCCACCGTTCCCCAGCCGCTGTGATAGGCTGCGCTCGCCGTGGCGAGATCCCCTCCGTACCGCTCAAGGCAGCAATCGAGATAGTAGCTGCCAAAACGGATATTGACCTGTGGATCCCACAGATCATCAAAGGTGAGCGATTCATTCGGTGCAATCTTGAGCTTAATCCACGCGAAGGTCTCCTCGGTAATCTGCATCAATCCCCGTGCCCCGACATTGGATTCCGCATTCTCATCAAACCCGCTTTCAGTGCGGATAACCGCATAGATCACAAGCGGATCCATCTGATATTCTTCGGCGTATTGATCCACTGTTTCCCGATATTTCAGCGGGTAACTGTATTCCTCCAGTCTGCGGATCAGATGCGGCGCCACAAACAGCGCTGTCACAATCACGGCAAGCAGCACAAGCAGCAGCGCCATGTTTTTCCTGGGTCTTGTCATGGATCGATTCCTTTGATCCTTTCTAAAAGCTGTTCAGTCTGTTGACGGAGTTGGTCCAACGTCCCTGTGTTCTCCAGAACAAAATCAGCGCGCTGGCGCAAAAAATCAGACCGCGCCTGTCGGTTCAGCCGATCCTGCGCTGCATCCCGGCTGATCCCGTCGCGCTGCATAATGCGGCGGATCTGCTGTTCCCGATCTCCAATCACCGCTACAATTATACTGCACAGCTGTGCGTAAGGTGTGTCGATTATAAGAGCGCCGTCAAGAAAAACACAGCGCTCCCCTCTCGCTTGCGCCTGCCGCAACCGGCGGCGCAGTTCATCGAGAATCAGCGGCATTGTAATCTCGGTCAGACGGCGATGTGCAGCGGGATCTGCAAAGACTTTTTGTCCAAGCTCGCGGCGCAGCAGAACCCCATTCCCGTCACAGATCTCCGGCCCAAATGCCGCGACGAGTTCTTTCAGATATCGACTGCCTGGCACCGCCAGTTCGCGGGAAATCGCATCCCCGTCCAGTACCGTATATCCCCATTGGGTCAACCAGCCACAAACCGTAGACTTTCCACTGCCGGAAGTTCCTGTAATGCCAACTACCTTCACAGTTCCACCACCTGAAATGCCGCGGCGCGGATCAATCGGTTATAGACTGCCATCGAAAGGCCATTCTGTGCCGGGCAGTGCGCATAAACGACCTTTGCGTTCCGATCATCCGCCTCTCGCAAAGCAGAGAACAGTGCATGGGCCTGTGACGCGGGATCATCTGCACGCCCACAGGGGATGCAGGGAACGGGCAACTTTTTCTCCTCTCCCTCGTAGCACATTGCGAAGACACCCTCACCGCCATGCGTTTCAAGATACGCCCGGTACTGATCAAAAGACCCTTTCAGGATAATGACATCCGCCTTAGGCGAATAATGTTTGTACTTCATGCCGGGGGATGCCGCAACCTCCCCGTCTGCAAGCTTGTTCAGAATTGCAGAGGAGAGTGCGACCTCGCAGCCAAGCGCCCCTTCCA
The DNA here is from genome assembly GCA_019113125.1 of Candidatus Pygmaiobacter gallistercoris. Lineage (GTDB taxonomy): Bacteria > Bacillota > Clostridia > Oscillospirales > Ruminococcaceae > Pygmaiobacter > Pygmaiobacter gallistercoris. The sequence continues at coordinate 1,782 of DXIA01000118.1, forward strand.
GCTGTTCCTTTGTGATATAACCCGGCCGCAGCAACGTCGGCTTTTCTCCTGCCACCGTGATAACGGTAGATTCCACCCCGACTGCGCAGGCACCGCCGTCGATAATCAGCGGCACCCGGCCGTTCAGATCTCGAAAAGTATGCTGGGCGGTGGTCGGGCTGGGCAGCCCGGAGAGATTTGCCGAGGGGGCTGCGAGCGGCAATCCGCTGGCGCGAATGATCTCTCTGGCAACCGGATGTGAGGGCATCCGCACCGCAACCGTGTCAAGACCGGCACTGGTTGTGTTCGGGATTGCATCGCTTTTCTTCATGATAATGGTCAGCGGACCGGGCCAAAACGCCTCCGCAAGCCGCAGGGCAGCCTGTGGAATCTCCCGCACCACCCGATCGAGCTCTTCCATCCGAGAAATATGAACAATCAGCGGATTGTCCTGCGGGCGTCCCTTGGCCTCAAAGATTTTGGTGACCGCCTCGCTGTTGGTTGCATCTGCAGCGAGGCCGTAAACCGTCTCAGTCGGAATGCCCACCGTCTCCCCCGCGCGCAGTAATTTCGCCGCTTCTTCGATGGCCTGCGGCGATGCAGGCAGCAGTTTTGTTTCCATCGTATCCATCTCCTACTCCTGTTCCGGTTGTGAAGACTGCAATTTCTGTGTTTGATCCGCTGTGATCAGCGCGTCCACCAGATCGTCAAGCCCACCGTCAAGTATTGCGTCCAGTTTATAAAGGGTCAGCCCGATGCGGTGATCGGTCACCCGCCCCTGCGGGAAATTGTAGGTGCGGATCCGCTCACTCCGGTCTCCTGAACCGACCTGATTTTTGCGCTCCGCAGAGATCTGTGCATGCTGTTCTTCCCGCTGCTGCTGCAAAAGCCGGCTGCGGAGAACACGGAGCGCCTTGTCCTTGTTTTTGTACTGGCTGCGCTCATCCTGGCACTCCACCACCATGCCGGTCGGCAGATGGGTGATCCGGATCGCCGATGAGGTTTTGTTGATATGCTGACCGCCTGCACCGGAGGAGCGAAAGGTATCGATCCTGAGATCCTTCGGATCAAGCTCCAGTTCTACCTCTTCGGCTTCCGGCATCACGGCAACCGTCGCGGCCGAGGTGTGAATCCGTCCCTGTGTCTCTGTTTCCGGAATTCGCTGAACGCGGTGGGTTCCACCCTCATATTTCAAATGGCTGTACGCCCCGTCGCCGCTAACTGTAAAGCTGATCTCCTTGATCCCGCCGAGTTCCGTCTCATTCACGCCGTTGACCTCAATCTCCCAGTTGTGAGCCTGAGCATACATCAGATACATGCGGTAGAGACTGCGGGCAAAAAGCGCAGCTTCTTCTCCACCGGT
>DXIA01000119.1 GCA_019113125.1 Candidatus Pygmaiobacter gallistercoris
GGCGGAGTTTTCCACCAAATCGGGGCGGGGTGTGGAAAAGTCCGCGCCCACAGCCGCAGAGAACCCAAAACGGGGAGCGCGGGGCGGCGGGAGCGACGGCACCGCGACCCTCCCCGCAGCCGGAGAAATCTCCGTGGCACCCCCGGACCGGCGCACCGGCGGCGGGAGCGACAACGCGGCGCGCTGGCGGATGGGGGAGCCGAACCCGAAACAGCGGGCCTTCTTCGCCGCCCGCAGCCGCTTCGTCGCCTACGGCGGCGCCCGGGGCGGCGGCAAGAGCTGGGCCGTCCGCAAAAAGGCGGCCGCCCTCGCCCTCTACTATGCCGGCATCCGGATTCTGATCCTGCGGCGCAGCTACCCCGAGCTGCGGGAGAACCATATCCTGCCGATGCGGGCGGATCTCGAGGGGATCGCCCTCTACAAGGAGAGCGACAAGAGCTTTGTCTTCTCCTCCGGCAGCCGGATTTTGTTCGGATACTGCGACTCGGAGAGCGATGTGCTGCGGTACCAGGGGCAGGAGTACGATGTGATCTTCCTCGACGAGGCGACCCAGTTCACCGAGTTCCAGTTTCTCACCCTGACCGCCTGTCTGCGGGGGGCGAACCGGCTGCCCAAGCGGTTCTACCTGACCTGCAACCCCGGCGGGGTGGGGCATGACTGGGTGAAACGGCTCTTCATCGACCGGCGGTACCGGGGGGCCGAGCGGGCGGAGGACTACACCTTCATCCCGGCGACCGTCTACGACAACGCGGCGCTGCTCGCGCAGGATCAGGGGTATCTGCGGATGCTCGAGAACCTGCCCGGGCCCCAGCGGCGGGCCTGGCTCGACGGCTGCTGGGACCTGCTCGAGGGGCGGTTCTTCGAGGAATTCGACCGGGCGGTCCACGTCCGGCGGCCGTTTGGGATCCCCGCCCACTGGCGGCGGTATGTCGCGATCGACTACGGGATGGACATGCTCGCCGCCTGCTGGATCGCGGTGGACGAGGCCGGGCGGGCGGTGGTCTACCGGGAGCTCTACGAGGGCCGGGACAACGGCAGGGGCGAGGGGGGCCGCGGCCACATCATCAGCGCGGCGGCGGCCCGGCTGGTCGAGGAGAACCGGGGCGAGCCGGTCGCGGCCTGGCTCGCGCCGCCCGACCTCTGGAACCGGCGGCAGGAGACCGGCCGCAGCGCGGCCGAGATCTTTTATGAGAACGGGGTCCCGCTGACCCGCACCGGCAACGAGCGGGTGGCGGGCTGGCTGGCGGTGCGGGAGTGGCTCGCCCCCCGCCCCGACGAGGACGGGGTGCTGCGGCCGCGGCTGACCATCTTTGATTGCTGCACCGAGCTGATCCGCTGCCTTGCGAGCCTCTGCCGGGACGACAAGAACCCGGAGGACGCGGCGACCCGCCCCCACGAGCTGACCCACGCGCCGGACGCGCTGCGGGGCTTTTGCAGCTGGTGGATCAGCCCGTCGGGGCCCGCGCCGCGGCGAACACACGATCTGCTGACCGACGACTTTCATCTTGCCCGCCGGCGGGGGGACCCGCTCGGGCGGGGGGACGCGGTCGAGGTGATCTAGGGAGGAGAGAAACATGGAAGGACTGTTGCTGCTGCTCGCCGTCGTCGCCGGCGCCGCTGTGGGCGCCGCCTTCGGCATTGCGTTTGGCGCCACGGCGACCGGAATTTTGATCGGCCGCGGGCGCGGGCGGCCCGGGGCGGAAAAGACGCCGGGGGACGCACCGGGGGACGGGCCAAAATCCGCACAGCGGGACGGGCCGGATGCGGCGCAGACGGCGGCGGAGCGCCGGCGGGACGCGCGGTTTGCGGCGATCCTCGCGAATATTGATCTCTACGACGGCACCGACGCCGGGCAGCGGGAGATCGCAGAGGAATGAGAGACATGGCGGGACCGGCGGCGGGGCGGCACTCTGGCGAGACTGCATCGCCCGCGCATCCGGCGGGACCCGGCGCTGCCGGGGGGAGGTTTAAAAAGGAGGAGAGAGGATGAGCGAAGGGCGCTGCACCGCGATCTGGGAGCGGTACGAGGCCGGGCGGGAACACCACCGCCGGGCAAATCTCTACCGGGGGGATGAGCGGTGCCACCGATTCTATGAGGGGGACCAGTGGGCGGGGATCCGCTCGGGCGGCGAGGAGCTGCCGAGCCTCAACTTCATCCGCCCGATCTGCAAGTACAAGGTCGCGACGGTGGCGATGAACGACACCGCCATCATCTACACCCCCCAGACCGAGGACCCGGCCGCGGCGCTGCTCTGCCGGCTGCTGACCGCCTACGCGGCGGTCCAGTGGGAGCAGGCGGGGATGGACGCCCTCAAGTGGGAGGTGGTGCGGGGGGCCTGCGTGACCGGCGACCACTACCTCTACTGCTTTGCCGAGAGCGGGGCGGCCCTCGGGTCGGGGGGGCCGGTGCTGCGGCTGCAGAGCATCCCCCGCACCGAGATCTACCTCGCCGACGAGCAGCAGCCGGATCTGCAGCAGCAGGAGTGGATCCTGATCGCCGAGCGCCGGCCGGTCGCCCAGCTGCGGCGGCAGGCGAAGGCAAACGGGATCCCGGCGCGGCAGATCGCCCGGATCCTGCCCGACGAGGCGGACGACACCCAGGTCGGCGCAACCGGGGCGGACGAGGTCGCGCGGGAGGAAAAGTGCACCAGCCTCCTGTTTTTGCAAAGGCGGGAGGACGGGCTGCACTTCTGCCGCGCGACCAGAGAGGTGGTCTACCAGCCCGAGCAGGTGATCCCGGGGCTCGACTGGTACCCCGTCTGCGGGATGCGGTGGGAGCAGAAGGCCGGCAGCGCCCGGGGGGTCGGGGTGGTCGGCCCGCTGATCCCAAACCAGATCGAGGTCAACCGGACGCTGGCGCGGCGGGCGGTCTGCGTCAAGCGGTACAGCTTTCCGACCGCGGTCTACGACGCCGACCGGGTGGCAAACCCCGAGGCGCTGGGCCGGGTCGGGGCGAGCCTCAAGGTCAAAAACCTCGCCGGGGTGCCGCTGACCAGCATGGTGCAGTACCTCACCCCGGTCGGGATCGGGGCGGACGCGGCGGCGCTGCAAAGCGAGCTGGTCTCTCTGAGCCGGGAGCTCGAGGGCGCGTCCGACGCCGCGACCGGCCAGGTCGACCCGACGCGGGCGAGCGGCGAGGCGATCAAGGCGGCGCGGGACCAGAGCGCGCTGGTGCTCAACGAGCAGATCGCCGCCTACCGGCGGATGATCGAGCAGCTCGCCGGCATCTGGCTGCGGCTCTGGGCGGCCTACGCCGGCAACGGGCTGACGCTCCGGCTGCCGGATGAGGAGGGCGCGGCCTGCCGGCGGATCGAGCTGCCCCCCGGCGCGCTCGACCGGCTCGCGGTGGACGTGCGGATCGACATCTCCCCGATCGACCCGTACAGCGTGCTCTCCCGCCAGATGGCGCTCGAGAACGCCCTCGCGGCGGGGCACATCACCTTCGAGGAGTATGTCGGCGCGCTCGACGCGAACGGCTCGGCGCCGCGGGATCGGTTCCGGGAGATCCTCGCCGCCCGGCGGGCGAAGGGGGGTGAGGCGGATGCAGTGTCCCCTCTGCAGGATGGAGGCGGCGATCCGGCTGCTGCCGGCGCCGCGGGCTGACGGGGTGCGGGTGCAGGAGTTCTGCTGCCGCTGCCGCAGCTGCGAGAACTATGGCCGGGTGATCGCCCGGCGGGAGATCAAAAAGGAGGAGGGATGAGGATGGAGAACGAGGAACTGCGGCTGCAGGGCGAGCAGCAGATCGAGCAGCCGGCGGAGCAGCCGGCGGAGCAGCCCGCAGAGCAGCCCGCGCCGGAGCTTGCGGCCTTTGCCGCGGCGCTGCGGCAGGGGTCGCCGGACAGGGAGGAGGCCTTCCGGGCGCTGCAGCAGCGGGAGGCCGCGCGGGTCTTCAAGGAGGACCTCGCGGCGATCCGGGCCGCCTGGCCGGACGAGAAGGCCGAGAGCATCGCGCAGCTCGGCCCGCAGTTTGCCGCGATCTGCGCGGCGGGGGTGGAGCCGCTCGCCGCCTACGAGGCGCTGCGGGCCCAGCGGCAGCGGCGCAGCGCCCCGAGCACCGGGCCGGTCGCGGCGGGCGGCGGCGACGGGGCCTACTTCTCCCGGGACGAGGTCGCCCGGATGAGCCGGGAGGAGATCCACCGCAACTTTGACAGCATCCGACGCTCGATGCGCCGCTGGTGATCGGGCAGAGCAGAAAAGGAGGAACAGAGTATGGGTTATCGCAATTTTATCCCCGAGGTCTGGTCGGAGGCGATCGACCGGGAGCTCGAACGCGCCCTCGTCTTTGCCGAGGGCTGCAACCGGCAGTATGAGGGGGAGGTCAGGAAGATGGGGGACAGCGTGCGGATCCTCGGGGTCGGCCGGCCCACCATCGTGACCACCGAGGACCGGGAGATCACCCTCGCAGAGCCGGAGGAGGTGGACGACACCAGCCTGCTGCTGCCGGTGCGGCAGATCAGCTACTTCCACTACAAGGTGGACGACATCGACAAGCGCCAGGCGGTCGGCGGGGTGCTCGAGGCGCTCAACGCCGAGGCGACGGCGGGCCTCGCCGACGCGATGGACCGGCATATCGCGGCGCAGGCGGCCTCCCGCGACGCGGTGCAGCTCGCCGCCTCCCCCGTCACCCTGACCGCCGACAACGTCCTCGAGCAGATCGACGCGGCGCTCGAAAAGCTCTACGCCAATGACGTAAAGCCGAATGGCCGGATCATGATGGAGGTCCCGCCCTGGTTCTACCTGCGGCTCAAGACCGCCTACACCGCCCTCGACACCGACAACTCGAAGATCCTCGAGAACGGCCGGGTCGGCCGGTACGGCAATGTCGAGATCAAGATGAGCAACAACGTCGCGACCGATGGGTCGGGCAACAGCCTGGTGATGGTGCACACCGACAAGGCGATCGCCTTTGTCAAGCCGGTCACCCACACCGAGGCCTACCGCCCCGAAAAGGGCTTTTGCGACGCGGTCAAGGGCTTTGTGCTCTACCAGGCGCGGATCGTCCGGCCCAAGGAGCTGATCGTCCTCAGCTGCAAGGCGGGGTCGTAACACGAGCAGAAGGAAAGGAGAAAACCAGATGGCTGCAACCGAAATTGTACTGACCAGAATTCCACTCTCGGGCGGGGTCGAGCTGCCCACCCTCGCCGCCCTGAACGCGGAGGGGGCGAAGATCCCCTTCACCGAGCAGGACACCAGGACCCTGATCCTCGTCGAGAACACCGGCAGCGCGGGCAAGATCGTCTTCAAGGCCGGCAGCGGCATTCAGGGGGTCGCGGACCTCGCGGTGACGGTGGCGCAGGGCAAGACGATGGCCTTTGTCCTCGAGAGCGGCTGTTTCAAGCGGGAGGGCGCGGTCTTTGTGACCGGCCCGACCAGCATGAAGGTCGGGGCGCTGCTGCTGCCCTGACGGTGTGACGGACAAAAAGGAGCGCCCCGCGGCCGGAGGACCGGCCGCGGGGCGGGGGCGGGGCGGGCAAAATCAAAAAAATCTGGCGGCCAGCCAGCGGAAAAACCGGCGGATCCGCTGCTGCAGCCAAAGGAGCGGGGGCGAGTCGGGCGCGGATAAAAAGACATAAAAAGAAGCGGCAAACCCGATGATCAGGATGGCAAATCCCTGCATCGGGTCAAAGGTTCCGTACTGCAGCGGCTGCAGCCGGTAGACGACAAGGCAGAAGATGGCGACGGCGAGGGAGGAGAGGATCCGGTGCCGCGCAAAGAACGGCAGGCCGAGCAGCAGCCAGAGCAGCAGGCTCAGCAGGAAGGGGCCGAACAGGGCGCAGAGCATCAGGATCCGGCCGCCGGGGGTCGCGACGATATGGGAGAAATATCCGCCATGGGACATCAAAAACAGAAAGACCACCTCCGAATCAGAAAAATCTGCTGATTAGCCACCCCAAAAAGTGGGAGATCTGCTTTTTCAGCCGGGTGATTCCCTCTTTCATATTCACATACTGTGCGCTGGCGGGCGAGGTGAAAAGGATGAAGAAGGAGATAACGGTTCCGATCACGAGGACATAGAGGGCCGGGGTCAGGCCGATCTCCTTGTCGAGAAACGGCTGCAGCCAGTAGACGGCAAGACAGAAGGCCGCGATGGCGAAAGAAGTGAGAAATTTGTGCCGCATGAAGATCGGCCAGTCGAAGACCAGCCAGATCACCGAGCTGAGAAGAAACGGCGCGCCAAGGGCAAAGAGCAGGGTGTTCACGCTGACCGCAGCCCCGGGAATCACCTGATCTGACCACCAGCGCATCAATAACAACACAGAGACCCCACCTCCCCCACGATGTTGATCTCAGTATACCCCGGCGGGGAGGGGGCGGTCAAGGCGGCGCGGGGGCTCCCGCGGCGGAGAACACAAAGGAGAGGATGACGGCGATGACATTGGGAGAGGCGAAGGCGCGGGTGCGCGCGCTGCTCGACGAGACGGGGGAGAACCCGGCCGGCGAGGGGCGGCTCGAGCGGTTCTTCGAGATGGGGCAGCGGGAGATCGCGCTCTACTGGCCGCCCTACAAGGAACAGGTCTACGGCGCGGCGGACGCGCGGGTGCTGCCGGGCGACTGCGACTGCCCGCTGCTGATCCGCTGGCCGGAGGGCCGGGCGGCGGCCTTTGACCCGGCGGTGGGGCTGCCGGAAAAGGGGGTCTTTCTGCTCTGCTACCGGCCACAGATCGCGCCGATTTTGCCCGGCGCGGCGGAGGACACCCCGCTCACCCTCGACGAGGAGGCAAACGAGGCGCTGCTCTTCTTCGTCGCGGCCCAGTGCTGCGCGATGGAGGAGGACCAGCGGTATTTTCAGAACTTCTACGCCCAGTACCAGGGGCGGCTGGCGAACCTCTCGCTCTACCCCAAGGGGCCGGCGGGGGTGGTGGAGGTGACCGGATATGCCGCTCTATAACCCCCACGCGACCAGCGGCCCGGCGGCGAAGAGCAGCCGGCTGGTCATCAACACCTTTCTCGGGGCGGACCTCACCAGCGACCCGGCGAACGTCGAGCTCACCCGCAGCCCCGACTGTGAGAACATGGTCCGGTCGGTGCCGGGCAAGGTCCGCAAGCGGATGGGCTGGCAGACGGTGGCGACCCTCACCGGCCGGATCAACGGCTGCCACCACCCGAAGGAGGGCGGGCTGCTGATCCACGCCGGCGAGGGCCTGTGGAAATTTGACGGCGAGACGGCGCAGCAGGTCGCAGACGGCCTCGCGGACGAGCGCAGCGCGAGCTGGCTGCTCGGGGAGTACCTCGTCATCGCGGACGGCAGCCGGCTGCTGCTCTGGGACGGCAGGGCGGCGGCGCCGGCGTCGGAACACGCCTATGTCCCGACCGTCACGATTGCCCGGGCCCCGTCGGGGGGCGGGCAGCCGTATGAGGAGCTGAACCTGATCGGCCCGGCCTTCCGGGAATCCTTTCTCGGCACCGCGACCGACACGGTCTACCAGCTCTCGTTTGCCCCGCTCGATGCGGCGGCGGTCACCGCCGAGCTGTTACAGCAGGGCGGCAGCCGCAAGACCCTCACCGAGGGGGCCGACTTCACCGTCGACCGGCAGGCCGGCACCCTGACCTTCAAGACTCCGCCGGGGGAGAGCCCGATCGACGGGCAGGACAACCTGGTGGTCACCGCCGCGCGGACGGTGGAGGGGTACGCCGACCGGATCAACCGCTGCCGGGTCGGGATCCTCTACGGCATCGGCGGGGCGGCCGAGCGGCTGTTTTTATCCGGCAACGAGGAGATGCCGGGGCGGGACTGGTACTCCGGCTACCACGACCCGACCTACTGGCCGGACGGCGGCTGGTCGCGGCTCGGCGGGGAGGACTCCGGCGTCGTCGGCTACGCGATCCTCGACGACCGGCTCGCCGCCTTCAAGGATACAAGGGAGCAGGGCCGCAGCGTCATCCTGCGGGAGGGTGCGATGGCGGACGGCCGGGCCGCCTTTCCGGCGGTGGGCAGCCTGCAGGGGTACGGCGCGGTCAGCCGGTGGGCCTTCGGGTATCTCGGGGGAGAGCCGCTCTTCCTCGCGGCGGAGGGGATCTGCGCGCTGACCAGCCAGGACGTCACCGGCGAGAAGACCGGCGCGCTGCGCAGCTTTTACCTCAACGGGGCGCTGCGGGAGGAGCAGAACCTCGCCGACGCCTGCGCGCTGGTCTGGGACGGGCAGTACCTGCTCGCCGTGGGAGAAAAGCTCTACCTGCTCGACGGGATGCAGCCGGTCACGACGAATGCCGCCACCCCTTACAGCGAGCGGCAGTACGCCGGCTTTCTCTGCACCGGCATCCCGGCGCGGGTGCTCTTCTCGCAGGGGGGCAGGCTCTGGTTTGGCACCGCCGACGGCCGGCTGTGCCGGTTTGCCGCCGACCCCGACTCCCCCGCGAGCTACAGCGACGACGGCGCGCCGATCACCGCCCGCTGGACCACCCCCGACCTGCCCGCCGGCAAGACGGGTCTTGCCTGGAACCTGCGGCGGTTCTGGGTCGAGCTCGCCAGCGCGGCGGTCACCGGCTTTGTCGCCCGGGCCCGGGTCAAGGGGCAGTGGCGGCAGCTGTTTGACGCGGGGGGCGCGGCCCGGTTCTTCAGCTACCGGATGCTGCGGTACTCCCGCTTTTCCTACTCCTGCGACACCACCCCCCGGACCATCGGCGGCAGGATCCGGCTGCGGCGGGTCGGCAGGGCGGCCTTCGCGGTCGAGAACGCCGAGGGGGAGGAGCCGTTCGGGCTCAACGCCCTCGCCCTCGAGTACACAACCAACGGATATGTCACTGGATTGAGGTGAGAGGATGGCATTTGAGAAGATCACACAGGAGGAGCTCGCCGGCCGCGGCAACCTCGGCAAGCCGGACACCCCCGGCGTCTCGACCGAGGAGATGCAGCGGATCCTCGACGAGATCCCGCGGGAGGTCATCGTCCCGAAGTTCAACGCGCTGATCGACGCGATGGAGCGCCAGGGCCTCGACGAGGCGGTCGTCTCGGAGGGGATCCGCAAAATCCGGCTCGGCGCCGACGGCCAGCTCGAGGTCTCGGCCGACGGGCAGAGCTACGAGACGACCGGCAGCGGCGGGCATCTGATCCTCGACGAGAACGGCGAGCGTCTGCCCCAGCGGGGGCGGCTGCAGTTCAAAAACGCCGAGCTCGCCGACGTCGCGGGGGCGACGGTGGTCACCGCAAAGCGGGGCCCGACCGGCCCGCAGGGGGTGCAGGGGGCGACCGGCCCCCAGGGCCCGCAGGGGGAGCAGGGGCCGAAGGGAGAGACCGGCGCGACCGGCCCCGCCGGCCCGCAGGGACCTCAGGGGGAGCAGGGCATCCCCGGCGCGAAGGGGGAGACCGGCGCGACCGGCCCGATGGGCCCGACCGGGGCGCAGGGGCCGCAGGGTCTGCAGGGACCCCGGGGGGACACCGGCCCCACCGGCCCGCAGGGGGTCACCGGCCCGATGGGCCCGCAGGGCCCCCAGGGGGTGCAGGGACCGGTCGGCCCGCAGGGACCGCAGGGGATTCAGGGCCCGATCGGCCCGGTCGGTGAGATGGGGCCGCAGGGCCCGGTGGGGGCGACCGGCCCGACCGGCCCGCAGGGCGAGAAGGGGGAGCAGGGCGACCCCGGCAGGGACGGGGCGAGTTTCACCGTCCTCGGCCGGTACGACGACCTCGACGCCCTCACCGCCGACCACCCGACCGGCGCGGCGGGCGAGGCCTGGGCGGTCGGCAGCGTCGCCGACAACGAGATCTTCCTCTGGGACACCCAGCAGGGGGCCTGGGGGAGCATCGGCCCGCTGCAGGGCCCGCAGGGACCGCAGGGCCCCACCGGTCCGCAGGGCCCGCAGGGGGCGACCGGCGAGACCGGCGCGATGGGCCCGACCGGCCCGCAGGGACCCGAGGGACCCCAGGGCCCCCGGGGCGAGACCGGGCCCGAGGGCCCGCAGGGGCCGCAGGGGGAGACCGGCGCCGAGGGCCCGGCCGGCCCGACCGGCCCGACCGGACCGCAGGGGCCCCAGGGGGAGCAGGGGGAACCCGGCATCCAGGGCCCGCAGGGGGAGCAGGGTCCGAAGGGGGACACCGGCCCGCAGGGTGAGCGGGGCCCCCAGGGGATCCAGGGCCCGCAGGGCGAACAGGGCCCGAAGGGGGACACCGGCCCCCAGGGCGAGCGGGGCCCGCAGGGGCTGCAGGGCCCCCAGGGGATCCAGGGCCCGACCGGCCCGACCGGACCCCAGGGCCCGCAGGGCGCGCCGGGGGTGATCCAGAGCGTCAACGGCAAGAGCGGGGTGGCGATCACCCTCTCGGCGTCGGAGGTCGGGGCGCTGCCGTCGGGCGGCACCGCCGTCGCGGCGAAGACCGCCGCCACCGCGACCAAGCTCGCGACGGCGAGAAAGATCGGGGGTGCCAGTTTCGACGGCGCCGCGAACATCACCCTCGCCCAGATCGGGGCCTACCCGGCGGCGAACATCCGGGCCGGCTTTGCGGCGGGGATGGCCAACGGCACCCGCTCCTACAAGCTGTTCAGCAAGGACCAGATCAACCAGATCTTCGGCACCAGCGGGGTGGACTACGGCCCGCAGAACATGGCGATCTTCGTCATGAACGGCGACTTCTCCTCCGGCGGTCTGGTCGCGGCGATCACCTCGGTCTGGAGCGGCGGGGAGATCTATGTCGTCAACTGCGATCTGAATTCGACCATCCCCGCCGGCGCGCACGACGTGGTCTTTCTCGCAGTCAAATTTTCATGAGAGAGGGGAAAAGAATGAGCACAAAGATCAACGGAATCGACGTCTCGAAGTGGCAGGGGGCGATCGACTGGCAGAGGGTCGCGGCGAGCGGGGTGCGGTTTGCGATGATCCGCCTTGGCACCGGCAGCCCGGACGGCAGCGCCTGCACCCTCGACCCGCGGTTTGACGAGAATGTCGAGGGGGCGCTCGCCGCCGGCCTCGAGGTCGGCTGCTATCTCTACAGCTACGCGACCAGCGTCGCCGGGGCGAGGATGGAGGCGGCCTTCGCCGCCGGCCGGCTCGCAAAGTACAAGGGGCGG